>JAFWFI010000149.1 GCA_017515705.1 Bacillota bacterium | reverse complement strand
TTGGCCTGTAGGTAATTCATACACGCTCTCCTGTCAGGTTTTTTTCCATTATATCACAACTGTTTCATCATGGCGAAAGGATTGCCGGAACCTGAAAAAATGTCGGGATTTTTGAGCGCATTTTTGATATAATAAAAACGTTAAGCACAATGCAGATAAAGGGAGGGAAAACCATTGAAGAACAGAGGAAGAAAACGGCTGGCGGTCCTGCTGGCGCTGATCATGATCTTGGGGACACTGCCGGCAATGACGTTTACGTCGCTGGCGGAGGATACCGGGCTTACGGGCAGCGGTACCCAGGAGGATCCCTACCGGGTCATCACCGGCGTCCAGCTGAGAACGGCGGTGGAAAAGGGCACGGCGGCGAAACCGGTCTACATTCAGATCGCGGTAGAGGAAGTCGCTCTGGAACCCGTGGGGGGACAGGCGGATTACACGTTCCCGCCGACGCTGGAGATCGCCGGAAAGGGCGTGGTGCTGGACCTGAACGGGAACCGGCTGCGGATCGATCCGGCAGCGGCCGGCTGCGCGGCCATCAGCCTGGACAACGGACAGCTGACGGTCAGGGACAGCAGCGGCGGAGAAGGGGAACTCGTTACCGCCTGCAGCCGAATCGTGGACTTCAATTTCCAGAAAACCGATCAGAGCGTCCGGAAGAATGCGTTTGTGCTGGAAGGCGGCACCCTGAGCAATGAACTCCGGAACGGCGGCGGAATCTCTTCCTATGACAATACAGGACGGATCGAGATCAAGGGCGGCACGATCCATACCATTGGATCCCAGGGCACCCTGCTGACCTCACAGAGCGAGACCCTTCTCTCCGGGGGGACCTTTATTGGCGAGGAGACCAACCAGCAGTCCGGCCCCGGCGGCATCCTGCTGAATACCGATAACTGCCGGATCACCGGCGGGTATTACGATTGCTCGGTGAAAATGGAATACCCCAACGGGAACATTACCGGCGGGTATTATTCCCGGGAGGCGCTTTCCGACGGCATGAAGCGGAGCGCTTTCAATAATACGAAATACGGACTGGCGGCCAATGATGACGAGGTCTACGTCTGGAAAGTGGAAGAAGTGCAGAAAGAGACCGTTACGAATGCACCGGAGCCCGGAGACCTGTATGTGGGCGGCGTGAAGGTGACGGACGATAATGCGGCGGACATTTTGAAGGACGGCACCGCGTCCTATGACAAAGCTGCCAATACCCTGACCCTGAAGGATTTCAGGTACAGCGGACCGGGAGTGGTGTTCTTCGGAGCCAGCAGGCACGATGGCACTATTTATTCCGTCAGTGCCGGGATCTATTACCAGGGCCGCATGGATGATGTGAACAAGACAGATCTTCTGACCATTCGGTTGGTGGGGAATGAGAATCAAATCGACATGACCATGCCCCAGGCGGCAGATTATCCGGAAGGAGAACCTTCCTATCTGGATACAAGTGCTGCAGTCGGCGTGTCCGGAGCGGATCTGAGGATCGAAGGCGACAAACTGACAGCCCTGGGAGCAGATGCAGGCACAGAGAACCTGGTTGAAAGCTGCGGGGTCTATGTGGAGAAATTTTATGCTAAGGCGGATCAGTTCGGTGGAAAGCTGACCCTGGATGAATGTGCTTTGGAAACCCAGGGCCGGACGGCTTTGCAGGAAAAAGGACTCTATTCCCTCGGCTCCAGTGAGGGAATCTATGCGGAGGACACCCTGCGGATCGCCAATGCAGACGTGAAGGCTTCCGGCGGAACCACATCCAACAACTCCTGCGGGATCTATGGGGCCGGGGACATCGAGATCGACGGCAGCTCAGTCTTTGCAGATGGCGGCGCGGGCGGCAGCATGTCTCTGGGAATCTTCTCTGCCTTTGACGCAAGCATCAAAAACAGTGAGATCATCGCAGACGGCAGCGTGGCCGGCGGAGAGAGCTACGGTCTTTATGCGGCGGCCCTGACTATCGAAGGGAGTGTCGTGGACGGTTCGGCGGATAAAGCGGGCAGTTATTCCGACGGGATCTTCGCTTCCCATCTGACGCGGATCCTGGATGGGAGCCGGGTCAGCGGCACCTCCGGGGAAGCCGGGAAATCGGCTGCAGGAATCTATATTGACAGTTATCTGGGCGTATCCGGCAGCACCGTGACCGGAACCAGCCTGGATTCGGCGGCGAGCAAGAACCACGGCATTCACGCCGACTACTGCTTTGAAGTCAACAAAGGCAGCACGGTGACGGGGATCGCCGGCGATTCCGAAAAGAGCAAGAGCATCGGCGTCAACGTGGACGGCGACTTCATTATCGCAGATCGGAGCAGCGTTGAAGCGACGGGCGGAACCGCGGATGCCGCCAGCCGGGGCGCGGATGTGGAAGGTGTTCTTTCCGTGCAGAAGGGCAGCAGCCTGGAAGGAGTAGCCGGAAAGGCGGAGGAAGGCTCCGGGGTCCGCTGCGGGCGGATCGTGGACGGCTATGTGCCGGTCAATTACTGGGACAGCTCGGATGCCTATATGGAAAGCATCAAGGCCAATGAAAAAAATACGAAAAAAGACCTTCTGACCGGAACGATCCGGGCGAAGGGCAGCGAAGAAGGGAACAGTGCCGGCCTGGTGCTTCTGCCCTACGAGGACGACACCCGGATCCCGATCCCGGAAGAGGAACTGAAGGGACTTCAGGAAGAGTATGAGTGGCTGCTGGCCTACACCGACGTCGACGCCGGCGAGCTGAGCTTCGAGGCTTTCCTGGACCAGTACTACAAGAGCCCTCAAAAGGAGGGGGACGGGTATACCTATCTCAGCCCCCAAATCAAAGAGAATAATGAACTGACCGTCAGCGGTATCCTGCTGGCGCAGGGAGCGGCCGGCGGCGTTCAGTGTGAACCGGAAGAAGGCGGACTGAAACCGGTGACCCTGACGGCATCCGTCCTCCGGGCGGGAGAAGCCTACGACGGATCCGACAAGAAGGAACAGAAATCTCCCTTCAAAGCGGAAGCGGCGTACCGCTACGTGGAAACCGAGGCCGTACCGGTGAGCGGTTGTCCGAAAGACGAAACCTGTCCGGTCAGCAAGTTCAGCGACTGTGACGCGAAGGCCTGGTACCACGACGGCGTGCATTACGCACTGGACAACGGCATCATGAACGGTATCGGCGAGGCGACATTCGCGCCGGGAGAATCTACCACCCGGGCCATGATCGTGACCATGCTCTGGCGGATGGAAGGAGAACCCGAGGCGTCCGCTTCCGGCTTCGACGACCTGGAGAAGGATTCCTGGTACGAGAAAGCCGTGAACTGGGCGGCGGCTGAAAAGATCGTCACCGGTTACGATGAAAAGACCTTCGGGCCGAACGATAAGATCACCCGGGAACAGCTGGCGGCGATCCTGTTCCGTTACAGCGGTGCAGAGCCCGGCGGCAGCGCCATGGGCCTGGCCGGATTCGAGGATGCGGACCAAATCAGCGGCTGGGCCAAGGAGCCTCTGCTGTGGGCCGTCATCGCCGGAATCATCAACGGCCGGACCGAAAGCACCCTGGTTCCGCAGGGCAATGCCACGAGGGCGGAAGTGGCCACGATGCTCATGAGAATGAAGAACGGAAACTGAAAAACGAAAGCGAAAATGAAAAAACCGGAAGCGAATCTTCTCGCTTCCGGTTTTCTGTTGATAAGAATGATTTTCTTTATTTTTTCGCACGGTACAGGATGGTGACGATCTGTCCTCTGGTACAGCCGTCTTCCGGTGCGAAATGAGTGTCGTCCATGCCGTTGACGATCTTGTTTGCCGATGCCCAGAGCACCGCTTCATAATACCATGCGTCCGCAGCCACGTCCACGAAGGGATTTCTCACTTCTGTTTTCTGGCCCATGTAGCGGTACAGGAAGGTCACGCTCTGTGCCCGGGTGACGTTTGCATCCGGCGCGAAGTGGGTTTCGTCCATGCCGGTGGTGATGTTCTTTTCCACTGCCCACAGGACCGGTTCATAGCAGTACATGTCCTTGCTGACGTCTGTGAAGGGGTTATTGCTCGTGGTCGGAGCCGGTTTTCCGGCCGCCCGCCACAGGAAGGTGACCACCTGCGCCCGGGTCAGGCTGAGATTGGGTGCGAATTCCGTGTCGGACATGCCGGTGGTGATGCCGTTTTTGTATGCCCACAGCACGGGGTCATAGAAATAGTCGGATTCTTCCACATCCACGAAAGGATTGTCGGACCGTTCAAAAGCGATGTCATCCTTCGGAGAGTCGTTCCGGTGCCAGTAGATCTTCCCGTCGTCTTTCAGGGTCAGGGTGCCGCTGGCCTGGGTGGTATGAACCGTATCCTGATAGGTGCCGTCTTCTTTGAAGATGCGGTCGAACTCGGTGCAGTTGCTGTAGACGAGACAGCCCTTTGCCGGGTTGAGACTTGCCTTGGGGATATCCCAAATCGCCTTGGAGTTGGCGCTGCCCGACCATTCCACGCGGACATAATAGTCGTCCCCGGTCTTCTTGATGTTCATGCGGGCTCTCTTTTGAAGAACCCCGATCCAGTCGCCGGCATATTCCGGTTCGACGATTTCCGTCTTTTCGAAAACCGTGTCTGCCGGATCGGCTCCGTCGCGGTGCCAGTTCAGCTTGCCGTCCTCTTTCAGAGTGAAGGAGCCGCTGGCGGTGGTGGAGACGACTTTTTCCTCGTAAGTGCCGTCTTCTTTATAGGTGCGTTCGGTTTCCTTGCCGTTTGTATAAACAAGGGCTTTCTTTTCCTTGTCGTAGGTCGCGTTCGTGATATCCCAGATGGCCCGTGTGGAAATGCTGCCCGGCCATTCTGCGTGGATGGTGTAGCCTTCGCCCGATTTTATGATTTTAATATTGGCCCGGTGTGCAATGGTTTCTACCCAGTCGCCGGAGTAATCCGGCGGAGTGATTTCCACTTTTTCAAAGGTCATGTCCTCCTGGTCGCTGCCGTCGCGGTGCCAGGTCAGCTTGCCGTCCTCCGTCAGGGTGAAGGTGCCGGTGGCAGTAGCGGACACGAGCTTTTCCTCGTAGGTGCCGTCTTCTTTATAGGTGCGCTCGGTCTCCTTGCCGTTGGCATAGACGAGGGCGTTCTTTTCCTTGTCGTAGACTGCATTCGTGATTTCCCAGACTTCCCGGGTGGAGACGCTGCCCGGCCATTCCACGCAGATGGTATAGCCTTCCCCCTCCGCGGTGATTTCTACCGATGCCCGTTTGGCGATGGAATCCACCCAAATGCCTTCATAATCCGGCGGGATGATTTCTGTCTTTTCAAACACGGCATCTTCCTGGCCTTCGGCATCCCGGTGCCAGCTCAGTTTTCCGTCCTCCACGGTAATCGTGCCGCTTTCCGCGGTGCTCACCGTTTCATCCGTGTAGGTGCCGTCCTCCTTGAAGGTCCGTTTCACCTGCTTTCCGTTTTTATAAACGAGCGCGTCCTTTTCGCTGTCATAAGCGGCGCCCGAAATATCCCAGACCGCACGCTCGGAGATGCTGCCCGGCCATTCCACGTGGACGGTGAAGCCCTCATCCGCCGCCGTGATCTCTATCGTAGCCCGGTGAGCGATGGTTTCTGTCCAGGTGCCTGTATAGAGATCGCTTACGCCGGCTGCCGGATCCGATGCTGGTGCATCTTCCGCATAGACTGCGGTGGTCAGGCACAGGCACAGGATCGTGATGATTGCCAGTAAACGTTTCATCTTCATGTTTTCCTCCTTTATATATAGTACCCGGCGCATCCGCCCCGAAAGGCAGCCCGCCGTCTGTATTTATCATAAATCTTTAAAGGGAAAATTGCAAGTCATGCCGAAAAGGCTGAAAAAACAGCCGTTTCCGGCGTTTCCCACCCAACTTTTTGTTGACATCAGCCCCTCAAAATGATATATTAATCAATGTGTTCTCACTGGACACATTGTTTTTCTATGCTTAAAACATCCATATGTTTTAATACAATCAACTACATCAAAATCGAGGAGGTGAAATCGAAGAATGCCTACAATTAACCAGTTAGTAAGAAACGGCAGAGAAAGAACAGTCGCCAAGTCCACAGCTCCGGCACTGCTCAAGGGTTACAACAGCTTACGGAAAAAGCCGACCGACCAGAACTCCCCCCAGAAGAGAGGTGTCTGCACAGCGGTAAAGACTGTTACTCCTAAGAAGCCGAACTCCGCACTGAGAAAGGTTGCCAGAGTACGTCTGACAAACGGGATCGAAGTGACCGCTTATATCCCCGGCGTTGGCCACAACCTGCAGGAACACAGTGTTGTTCTGATCAGAGGCGGCAGAGTTAAGGACTTACCGGGTGTCCGTTATCACATCGTACGTGGTACACTGGATACAGCGGGTGTGTCCGGCAGAGGTCAGGCTCGTTCCAAATACGGCGCGAAGCGGCCCAAGAAATAATTTGTTGAACGGTGTAAAAGCGCCCTTGACTCGGTTTTGAGTAGAGGATTGATATATAAAACATTGGTATATCAGCGCGCACGATGCCCGAAAGGACATTGAGTACCGAAGGCAAGACTGGATGGCTGATTTGAATTGGCGGCCATACAGAGTAATCCTCCGATCGGAGGGTGAAGGAAAAGTGCAATTCAAAAGAATAAAGAATTTGCGCGGGCGGCGAAAAGCCGCTTAGCAAGGAGGGAAGAGACGTGCCAAGAAAAGGAAGAGTTCCAAAGAGAGAAGTTCTGCCCGATCCTGTCTATGGCAATGTTGTTGTAGCTAAGCTGATCAACAACATTATGCTGGACGGCAAAAAAGGCGTGGCTCAGCGGATCGTTTACGATGCATTCAAGATGATTGAAGAGCAGACCGGCAACGACCCTGTTGAAGTGTTCGAAAAAGCAATGAACAACATCATGCCCGTACTGGAAGTTAAAGCCAGACGTGTCGGTGGTGCAAACTACCAGGTTCCGGTGGAAGTAAGAGCTGACAGACGTCAGACATTAGGCCTGAGATGGCTCACCAAATACACAAGAGACAGAAGTGAAAAATACATGTATGAGAGACTGGCCAAGGAAATCATGGACGCAGCCAACGAAACCGGCGCTTCCGTGAAGAAAAAGGAAGACACTCATAAGATGGCAGAAGCCAACAAGGCTTTCGCTCACTTCAGATGGTAATCCACTGAAAGGACTTTGCAGAAAGGAGGAGAATTATGGCTCGGAAGTTTCCTTTGGAAAAAACCAGAAATATCGGGATTATGGCTCATATCGATGCCGGCAAGACCACCACGACGGAACGTATTCTGTTCTATACCGGACGGACCCACAAAATCGGGGAAGTGCATGAAGGCGCCGCCACGATGGACTGGATGGAGCAGGAACAGGAAAGAGGCATAACCATCACCTCTGCTGCAACTACGGCTCAGTGGAGGGATACCCGAATCAATATTATCGACACTCCGGGTCACGTGGACTTCACCGTTGAAGTCGAACGGTCCCTGAGAGTGCTGGACGGCGCCGTTGCCGTATTCTGTGCCAAAGGCGGGGTGGAACCCCAGTCTGAAACGGTATGGAGACAGGCGGAAAAATACGGTGTGCCGAGAATGGCTTTCGTCAACAAGATGGACATCATGGGTGCCGACTTCATGCATGTAGTCGACATGATGAAGGACCGTCTGAAAGCCAATGCTGTTCCGATCCAGCTGCCCATCGGTGCGGAAAATGATTTCATCGGAATCATTGACCTGATCAAGATGAAGGCAGACATTTACAAGGACGACCTCGGGAAAGAGATCGAAGTCACGGAGATTCCGGAAGACATGAAGGAACTGGCGGACCAGTACCGGTTCGAACTGATCGAAGCGGTGGCTGAGACCGACGAAGAACTCCTGATGAAGTATCTGGACGGGGAAGAACTGACGGAACAGGAAATCAAAACAGCGATCCGCAATACCACCATCGCCAATAAAATGGTGCCGGTATGCTGCGGCTCCGCATACAAAAACAAGGGGGTCCAGCTGCTTCTGGATGCCATCGTGGACTTCATGCCCTCGCCGCTGGATGTAGCGGCCATCACGGGCGAAGTGCCGAAGACCGGCAAGGAAGAAGAACGTCCGGCCGATGACAAAGGCCCGTTCTCCGCGCTGGCTTTCAAGGTTATGGCAGACCCCTATGTCGGGAAACTCGTTTTCTTCCGGGTATACTCCGGGACCATGGAATCCGGTTCCTACGTATACAATTCCGTGAAGGGCAGAAGAGAGAGGATCGGCCGTATCCTCCAGATGCATGCCAATCACCGGGAAGAAATCGACAAGGTATACTCCGGGGACATCGCTGCGGCGGTCGGCCTGAAGGATACCACCACCGGCGACACCCTTTGCGATGAAAAGAAGGAAATCATCCTGGAATCCATGGAATTCCCGGATCCCGTTATCGACATCGCCATCGAACCCAAGACCAAAGCCGGTCAGGAAAAGATGGGCATCGCCCTGGCAAAACTGTCGGAAGAAGACCCGACCTTCCAGACACATACCGACGAAGAGACCGGACAGACGATCATTTCCGGTATGGGTGAACTTCACCTGGAGATCATCGTAGACCGTCTCCTTCGTGAATTCAAGGTAGAAGCAAACGTCGGCAAACCGAGAGTATCCTACAAGGAAACCCTCACGGCGCCTGCCGATGTGGATTACAAATACGCAAAACAGACCGGTGGCCGGGGCCAGTATGGTCATGTCAAGATCAAAGTGTCCCCCAACGAGCCCGGCGCAGGCTTCGAATTCGTCAACTCCATCGTGGGCGGTGCAGTTCCGAAGGAATACATCCCGAAGGTGGAAGAAGGCATCAAGGAAGCCATGCTGAACGGACCTCTGGGCGGCTATCAGGTCGTGGATGTCAAGGTAGAACTGTACGACGGTTCCTACCACGAAGTCGACTCTTCGGAAATGGCATTCAAGATCGCCGGATCCATGGCCTTCCGCGAAGCGGCGAAGAAGGCAAAACCGGTGATGCTGGAGCCAATATTCAAGATCGAAGTCACTGTACCGGAAGAGTACATGGGCGACGTTATCGGCGATATCAACTCCAGACGGGGTAAGATCGAGGGGCTGGACATGGCAGCAGGCGCTCAGATCGTCCGCGGCTATGTACCGCTGGCTGAAATGTTCGGGTACGCCACGGACCTGCGGTCCAAGACCCAGGGCAGAGGTGTATACACCATGCAGTTCCACCACTTCGACCGGATCCCGGACAGCGTTCGGGAAAAACTCGAAAAATTTTAATACATTTTCGTTTACGAAAGGATGAACAAAGATGGCAAAAGAAAAATTTGAACGTACAAAACCGCATATTAACATCGGTACGATCGGCCACGTAGACCATGGCAAGACCACACTGACAGCAGCGATCACCAAGACACTGAACATGAGATACGGACT
>JAFWFI010000148.1 GCA_017515705.1 Bacillota bacterium | reverse complement strand
GTATTTGTCATCCTGAGCGAAGCGAAGGATCTTTCTCCTGTCTCCAGTCTTCAAACTCTGATTTCTCGCTAAAAAACCCCCGGCGGCGCCGGGGGCATTTTGTCAATCGTATTATTCGTTTCCGTGTCCGGAACCGATGATTACTTTCACCGGACAGACAATGCGGCAGGCACCGCAGCCGATGCATTCTTCCGTATCGATCACCGCCAGATTATTTTCGATCTTGATGGCGTCTACCGGACAGTTCTTCACGCACAGTCCGCAGGCAATACAGCCAATGCTGCATTCTTTCCGGACCACAGCGCCCTTTTCATGGTTGCTGCACAGCACCCGGACCGGTTCGTAGTAGGGCTGGATGTAGATCAGGCCCTTCGGGCAGGTCTTGGTGCACAGTCCGCAGGCAACGCACTTTTCGTCGATAACGTGAGCCAGCCCGTCGCGGATCACGATGGCGCCGTGGGGACAGCCTCTCGCGCAGTCGCCCAGGCCCAGACATCCGTATTGGCACTGCCCGGTGCCGCCGAACATCATGTTCGCCGCGCTGCAGGTCTTGATGCCGTCATACTGCATCTTCCGGGCGGTCTTGCTGTTGTCGCCCCGGCAGCCGATAACGGCGGTCATCAGAACCATCTTTCCGGCTTTCCGCCCCAGCACCTGGCTCAGGGCTTTTGCTACGTTCTCGCCGCCCGGCGTACACTTGGTCAGTTCCATTTCCGGATCTTCCACCAGTGCCTGCGCATAACCGTTACAGCCGGCATAACCGCAGGCGCCGCAGTTGGCGCCCGGCAGGCATTCCCGGACCAGCGGGATCAGCGGGTCTTCCTTTACGGCCATGACTTTGGAAGCAACGGACAGCATAACGGCACAGAGGATACCGATGACGGTCACGATAATAACTGCTAATGCTCCAGTACTCATCTCCACGCCCCCTTATCCGAATAGATTGTCCACGATACCGGCGAACCCGAAGAAGGAGATCGACACGATACCGGCAGAAATCAGTGTAATAGGCAGCCCTTTGAAGGCTTCCGGCGGATCACAGTCTTCGATGTGCTGGCGGATGCCCGCAAACATCAGCATGGCGATCAGGAAGCCCAGGCCGGAACCGAAGGCGTTGAACATCGCCTGTGCAAAGGTGTATTCACTGTCGATGTTGTTGATACAAACACCCAGTACGGCGCAGTTGGTGGTGATCAGCGGCAGGTACACGCCCAGGGACGCATGGAGCGCCGGGATATACCGCTTCAGCACCATTTCCACCAGCTGTACCAGGGCTGCAATAACCAAGATGAAGACGATGGTCTGCATGTAGCCCAGCCCGTTGGGTGTCAGCAGGAAGGTCTGGATCGGCCAGGTCACCAGGGTCGCGATCATCATGACGAAAATAACCGCGATGCTCATGCCCGTCGCCTGGTCCAGTTTCTTGGAAACGCCCAGGAAGGGGCAGATGCCCAGGAACTGCTGCAGTACATAGTTGTTGATGAATGTCGCCGTCAAGAGGATGGCGATCAGTGCTTTTACAGTCATCATTCAGCAGCCACCTCCTTCTTGCTCAGATCCAGGTCGTCGCAGGACGCCCTCCCGCAGAATGCCGCCGACGGACAGGCTTCGCAGTCGAAGCTCTTTCTGAGCGGCGCCTTTCCGCTGGTCAGCTTCACCACAATGGCAATCAGCAGGCCGTATACGACGAACCCGCCCGGCGCCATGGTGAAGATGGAGATCGGGTGATCGATCAGCACCGGGATCGGGATCCCCGCCCAGGTACCGGCTCCGAAGGTTTCACGGATGGTTGCCATCAGCAGCAGGGTCAGCGTGAAGCCGATGCCCATGCCGATGCCGTCCAGCGCGGAATCCACAACAGAATTCTTGCTGGCGAACATTTCCGCCCGGCCTAAGATGATGCAGTTTACCACGATCAGCGGCAGGTAGATCCCCAGCGCCGTATTCAGGGCCGGCGCATAGGCTTTGACGATCATCTGGACCAGGGTTACGAAACTGGCTATAACAACGATGTAACAGGGGATCCGGACCTTATCCGGGATCACCTTTTTCAAAATAGAGATTACGATATTGGAGCATATCAATACTGCTGTGGTGGCCGCGCCCATCCCCAGGGCACTGGTCACGCCGGTGGAAGTCGCCAGTGTGGGACAGGTCCCCAGCACCAACACCAGGACCGGATTTTCTTTAATGATCCCTTTTGTCAAAACAGAAAGTTTATTCATTAGTTACTCCGCCCCCTTTGCTGTTTCCACTGCCGCCAGGGCATCCTTCACAGTGTCGATATAGTGGTTGGAAGAGATGGTCGCACCGGAGATGGTGACGATGCCTTCCAGCCCGGACTCATCCAGCCCGTTGAACTGGTCGTTGAAGTCCGCTTCCGCGACCCGGGAACCCAGACCCGGCGTCTCGCTGTGGCTCATGACCTTGGTATCGGTGATGAAGCCGTCCGCATCCACGCCGACGATCACTTTCAACGTCTTCTTCCCACCGTAGCCATCCCCGGCCAGCTGGACTACATAGCCCGCGCCGTTGGTGGCCTTGTATACGTCGATGACGCTTCCGGGAAGATCTTCCGCCGCCACGTTTACCGGTTCGAAGCCGTCTGCCTGAGGCATCACTTCCGCCCGGGCCTCTGCCGCTGCGGCTTTTTCCGCTTCCTCGATGATGGGAGCGGTCACATTATTGGTCAATGCCAGCAGCACCGCCATCACCAGACAGATGATGGTCAGCACCGCGACGGGCATTACGAAATCTTTGCGAACGTTGGATTCGGTCATTATTCAACACCTCCCAACGGTTTATTCCGGGTCCACTTGATGATGAACGGTACCAGAAGGTTCATCAGCAGGATGGAGAAGGATACGCCTTCCGGATAGTTCCCCCAGAAACGGATCAGCACGGTGATCAGGCCGCAGCCGATGCCGAAGATGATTCTTCCTTTATTGGTGGACGGTGTGGTAGCGTAGTCGGTCGCCATGAAGAAGGCGCCCAGGAATACGCCGCCGGAGAGGATCTGCACCACCGGATTCTGACCGAAGATCAGGCTCAGCACGAAGACCGTGGCGATGAAGGCCACCGGTGTATGCCAGGTGATGATCTTTTTGGCCATCAGGTAAACGCCGCCGATCAGCAGTGCCAGCGCACAGGTCTCGCCCAGGCATCCGCCGGTAAGACCCAGGAACATATCGAGCACAGAAGGCAGCTGATCCAGTTCGTCCTTGGCCACCATGGTCAGGGGCGTGGCGCCTGTAATGGCGTCTGCTGCCGGATGCAGGATCGTCGGGGTGTTCCAGGTAGTCATGGTGCCGGAGAAGGCCAGCAGCATGACGACACGGGCCGTAATAGCCGGGTTGGCGAAGTTCTTGCCGAGCCCGCCGAAGAGCTGCTTCACCAGCACGATAGCGATGAAGGAGCCGAAGATGGCCTGCCAGATGGGGATCCCCACGTTCAGGTTGAACGACAGGATCAGGCCGGTTACCGCCGCCGACAGGTCGCCGATGGTATTCGGTTTCTTGCAGATTTTTTCAAAGCCCCATTCGAAGAACAGGCAGGATGCCACGCAGACCGCTTCCACTACCAGGGCACGGGGTCCGAAGATGACCACCGATGCGATCAGGGCGGGTACCAGGGCGATCAGCACGTCCCGCATGATTTTGGATGTGCTGGCATTGTCACGAATGTGAGGAGAAATCGATACAATTAAATTATCCATTGTTTTCTTCCTCCTTCTTCGCTTCTTCTTTCGCCTTGCGGGCTTCTTCCTCCGCCTTCAGCTGGGCGTTGTATTTGTTCAGCATGGCTTTGGAGAGTTTGTTTACCTGCACCAAAGGACGCTTGGCCGGGCAGACAAAGCTGCAGCAGCCGCACTCCATGCAGAGGTTGACTTTCAGTTCTTTCAGGTCTTCCGGGCGTTCCAGGCTGTAGGCCCGTTCAATGTCCGCCGGCATCAGCTTCAGCGGGCAGTGGGCGATGCACCGGCCGCATTTGATGCAGGCGGTCGGTTCCGGCAGTTTGGCGTCCTTTTCGTCAAACGCCAGCACCGCATTGGTGTTCTTCAGAACCGGATTGCTCATATCCGGCACGGAGATGCCCATCATCGGGCCGCCGTACAGGACTTTCTTCGGTTCCGCCTTGAATCCGCCGCAGGCCTCGAACAGGTCCTTCATCGGGGTGCCGATGGGGGCGATCACGTTCTGGGGGTTCGCCACGGCGCTGCCGTCGATGGTAATGCATTTTTCCACCAGCGGCATCCCGGTGTTCACATACCGGGCGATGGTGGCCAGGGTCGTGCAGTTGATGACGATGGCGCCCACATCCATGGGCAGCTTGCCTTCCGGCACGATCTTGCCGATGGTATTGAAGATCAGCACTTTTTCACCGCCCTGGGGGTACATGGAGGGCAGGGCTGCCACTTCCACGCCCTGGGTGGTGGCGCAGAGTTCTCTGTATGTCTGGATGCACTGGGGTTTATTGTCCTCGATGCCGATAATGATCCGTTTTGCCTTGAGGTATTTCTGCAGCATCTCCACGCCGGCCCAGACTTCTTCTTTCCGGTCCAGCATTGTCCGGGTATCGGATGTGATATAGGGTTCGCACTCCGCCCCGTTGATGATGATGGCGTCTACCTTTTCCAGGTCTACTTTCAGCTTGACCATGGTGGGGAATCCCGCTCCCCCCAGGCCTACCACGCCGCTGTTGCGGACAGCTTCCAGGAAACTGTCATAGTCCGTCACCGTCGGCGGCGCCAGATCTTCCAATACCGTCTGTTCTCCGTCGGAATTGATGAGGATCGCTGAAACAGTAGAGCCGTTGGATACGATCATTTCGTCGATTTTGATGACCTTGCCGGAAACGCCGGAATAGATCGGAGCGGATACGAAGCCGCCCGCTTCCGCGATCAGCTGTCCCACCTTTACGTCTTCTCCGGGCTTGACCACCGGTTTGGCCGGTGCGCCGATGTGCATAGACATGGGAATCACCAGCTGCTTCGGGACCGGTATCCGTACGGCAGCCATCTCTGAGGTGTTCTTTCTGTGAGGCACATGAGCACCATTCATTCTCTTGATCGGCACTTTGCTTCCTCCTTCATTTGGTTTTAACTCATTCTCATTCATTGAAAAACGCCTGAAATCGTTGAAATTTTAACAATCCAGCCGTTATATCCCATTCAAAATATAACTGAATGCTCACATTTCATATTAACAAAAATCACTTTCTGTTTCAATAGTTTGTACACACTAATTTTTCTTTATACCCCATCAGAAAAATCATCTTCTCGTGTAATTTTTGTCATTCTTGAATCTTCTCCAAAGATTCTTCGCCTTTTTTCAGACTGATCCGCCACTTCACGACAGCGGTGCCGATGATGATGATATAGCCCACCACGCTTAAGGGATCCGGAATCTGGCTCAGGAACAGGAAACCCCACAGAGCCGAGAAGACCACGTTGGAAAAATCGTAGACGGAGATTTCCTTCGCCGGCGCGTAGGCGTAAGCTTTGGTGATGAAGACCTGTCCCCCCAGCGCCGCTACGCCGGTCATGAACAGGAAGAACCACTGCCAGGGCGCGATGGGCTGGTAATCGAAAATCAGGGAGGGCAGAAAGCACAGGCTGGAAAAGCCCGAGAAGAACATCACGATGGACATACCGTTCTGGCCCCTCTGACGGAGTTTGCGAAGATAGGTGTAGGCCAGCCCCGCAAAGCAGCCGGAGAGCATCCCCACGATTGCCGGAAAAGAGGCCATCATGTCGATCCCCGGACGGATGACGAAGACCGCCCCGATGAAGGCCACGATCACCGCCAGCCATTCCCCGGCCCTTGCCACTTCCTTCAGCACGAAGGCGGAAAAGATGATGGCGAAGAAGGGGGAGAGCTTATTCAGAATGGAGGCGTCGGAAATCGCCAGATGGTCCACGGCGTAGAAATTCAGGAAAATCCCCAGGGTGCCGGCGCCGGCGCGGATGAACATGTATTTCCAGTTTCCCGGCTCCACGACGAAACGCTGACGCGCCCGGCTCATGACGACGAAGGCCATCACGAAGGCCACCGCGTTCCGGAAAAAGCATTTCTGCATAACGGGCACGTCCCCCGACAGCCGGATGAACAGGCTCATCAGGGAAAAGCAGAACGCCGATGCAATGATGCAGGCGATGCCCAGTTTGATGTTGGATTCAGCCTTCTCCATAAAGCGGAACCTCCTTTCCAATGAGATTGAAGATTGAAGATTGGAGAAAAAAAGAGATGGCGACAGGAGCAAATCGAGCGCATCGTTCGATTCATCTCCCATCTTCCATCTTCCATCTTCACTCTATTTTAAGAATCCCTCGATAATCTTTTCTTCGGCCTGCTGTTCCGTCAGCCCCAGGGTCATCAGTTTGATGATCTGTTCCCCGGCGATCTTGCCGATGGCGGCTTCGTGGATCAGCGCCGCATCCAGGTCATTGGCTTCCAGCTTCGGGATTGCCACGATCTTCGCATCGCCCATGATGATGGCATCGCATTCAGTGTGGCCGCTGCAGGGAGCATTGCCCACAAGCCCCGCGTCGAAGACCTGCTTGGAAGTATCCTGGGCTACCGAACGGGAAACCACGTCCGCCTTGGAGTCATTCCCGTTGAGCTTCACGTCATAGAAGCTGTACGCATACTGGCTGCCATGGGTCAGGAGGCGCTCCCGGACGATCAGGGTCGCCCCCGGCCCCACTTCCGCCGTGGTCCGTCTTTCGGTGGAATCCACGCCGCGGATCTGGACCATTTCCATCTCCATGTAGCTGCCTTCATCCAGATGCACTTCCGTGCCCGGGTTCAGGAGGCGCTTGCCGTTTCCGTCCCCGCTGCCGTAATGCTTTTCTACATATTTTACTTTAGAATTCTTTCCCACGAAGAACCGGTGAATCCCGTCGTGCTGGGAATCCTGTTCGCCGCAGTTGTCGATGCCGCAGCCCGCCACGATCACCACGTCGCAGTCGTCGCCGACGAAGAAGTCATTGTAGACCATTTCCTTCAGTCCGCTTTCGCTGATGACCACCGGAATGTGCACGCTTTCGTTCTTCGTGCCCGGCTTGATGTGGATGTCAATGCCGCTGACATCGGTCTTGGAAATAATATCGATATTCGCTGTGGTGTTCCGGGCGGCTTTTTCACCGTTGGCCCGGATATTGTAGGCCCCTTCCGGCACGCCGTGGAGGTCCGCTACTTCTTCCAGCAATCTCATTTGGATTTCATCTATCTGCATTCCGCACCTCCCTGGCAAATATTATCGCAGCCTTCTTCCGGACGTGTACCCAACAGCAGCGGCAGCACCGCTTCCTTCGGCCCGTGCATGGTGATCTTCCCGGCGTTGATGACCACGATATCGTCGGCGATCTGCATGATCCGCTCCTGGTGGGAGATGATCATCACAGAACCCTGGGTCTGCTCCCGCAGGATCTCGAACACGTGGATCAGGTTCTTGAAGCTCCACAGGTCGATGCCCGCTTCCGGTTCGTCAAACAGGGAGAAAGCGGTATTTCTCGCCAGCAATGTGGCGATCTCGATCCGCTTCAGTTCGCCGCCGGAGAGGCTGGCATTGACTTCCCGGTCGATATAGTCCTTTGCGCAGAGTCCGCAGAGGGATAAGTATTCATACATCTGTTCCCGGCCCAGGAACTTCCCCGCTGCAATCTTCAGGAGGTCCTTGACCTGGATCCCCTTGAACCGCACCGGCTGCTGGAAGGCATAGCTGATGCCCATCTTCGCCCGCTCCGTCACGCTGGCTTCGGTGATGTCCTGCCCGTTAAATAAAATCTGTCCGGAAGTGGGTTTTTCGATCCCGGCGATCAGCTTTGCCAGCGTGGATTTCCCGCTGCCGTTGGGCCCGGTAATCACCACGAACCGGTCATCGCCGATGGTCAGGTTCATGTCTTTTATGATCTCTTTGGTTTCCCCGTCTTCCAGAACGGAAAAGCATAAGTTCTTTAATTCAATCATGAGTCGGTACTCTTGATCCCCTTTCTTCAATTTCATACCCTGTCATTATATCACCTTGCAGGCAAATTACAAGAAAATCTTCCGGATTCCGCCCGAAACTCTTTTCTTTACTGCACGGTAAGAGTGGCCATGCCGGAGAGCACTTTTCTCCCGTCATAATCCGTGATCAGGCAGTAGTACTTCAGGCCGTTCATATAAGTCTGGGCCTTTTTCACGACCAGCTCGTCTTTCTGTGTGCCGCTGTAGTCACCCTCCAGAACGGGATTTGCCTGCAGCAGCCACTGATAGGTATAAGGTCCCCGACCGCCGGTGACAACTACTCTGAAGACCGCCAATTCGCCTCTTTTGACAGTCTGGCTCTGGGGCTGACTCACGATCGTCAGCGGCTGCGGGTTCACGGTCAGCGTAGCTTTGGCGGAGGTGACTTTCGCGCCGTTAGCATCCGTGATCACGCAGTAATAAGTCCCGCCGTCCTGATTGAGCATCGGTCTGTTGACGGTCAGCGACGCCGTATCCACATTGCTGTACCACTCGCTGTCCCTACAAAGATAATCCTGGTAATCTCCCGTATCCCGGTTGTACCACTGGTACTTGTAAGGCGGGGTGCCGCCGGTGGCGTTCACCCTGAAGACAGCGTCCTCTCCTGCCCTCACGGTTGTGTTCGCAGGCTGGAGGGTGATCGTGGGAGGCACCGTGGTAACGGTCAGGGTCGCCTGTGAAGTGGTCTTTGTATTCCCGGTGGCATCGGTAATGACGCAATAGTACCGGGATCCGTTTTCATTAAGCTGGCAATTCTTCGATGTCAGGGTTCCGGTAGCCGTGCCGGAGAACGAAACACTCTCGTGAGCAATCCGGTCACTGCCGCTATAGATGAAATGCCATGTATAGGTATACGGCGGTTTGCCGTCGTCGACCGTCACGGAAAACACAGCGTCCGATCCGACGCTCACGGTAGTGTCTTTGGGGTGGTGAATAATGGTCAGGGGCATCTTTGGCGGAGTGGTTTCCTCACCCATGGAGAAGGAAAGGCGTTCGCCGGCGTTCATCATCCTCGTCAGGATGGCCGCCACCTCGCTGCGTCGTATATTGGAATCCGGCCGGCAGTTGTGCTGTGCATCGTTGCCCTGCAGGATTCCCGCCCGGTACAGCTTATAGATCTCCGCTGCCTGGGGGTGGCTCATGGGCACGTCGGGGATGCTCCCGTCGGCCACGGTATTCTTCGCCGTCAGGGCCTTGATGGAAGAGTTAGAAGGATGATCCGGTATCGCATGGGCAAAAATCTCCATGTACCCGGCCCGGGTAGCCGCCTGGTCCCAATTATAGTTCCTGTTAATGATGCCCTTGCTTTTGGCGTAGTCCACGTAGGGCTGGTACCAGGGATTCCCGGGTGCAAAATAATTGCTGCCGGTATCCGCCAGCTTGTACATGACAGCCGCCAGTTTGACCGCCTCAGCATAGCTCATGTTCCGCAAGGGCCGGTAGGTATTGTCCTCATACCCGTTGATCAGCCCGGTGTCCACGGCTTTCTGAACGTCATTGTAGTACCATTCACTCTTCGGTACGTCGCTGAAGGTGATGGGCGCGGCGAAAACGACCGCCGGCATTAGCCCCGCCACCATGGCGAGGGTCAGCAAAATGCTGAGCAGTTTCTTCGTCCTGTGTTTCATGATAACACCCCTCCACTAATGTTTATTTGGTTTTATCTTTTAAGGCTTTCCGCCATACGATCTGTCCCTTTTCCCGGACCAGCACGCCGCTGTCCAGGAGGTTTTTGATACGGCCGAGGGAGGCGTCCACCATCCACCCGTACTGCCGGGCTTCCGGGTTGGCCACTCCGGATGCGATCAGCGACCGATCCACCAGGGTCTCCCTGTCCAACGGTTTCCGGGCGGATTGGAGGATCATTTCAAAGAGCCTCAGATGCCGGTTGATGTTCTTCTGCACCGTCTCCCGGTATTCTTCCTTCGGAATCACCTCGTCGTGAGCCGCCACGTAGACCGGGTAAACCAGGTTCTTCATCATTTCCATGCTCTTCAGGCTTTGGGCCGCATCGAACATGTAAGGCGTCAGGGAATGCGCCAGGTACCGCTTTGACAGGATGGCGTCCCCCAGGAAGCAGACATCATCCGGCGTCACCACCAGCTGGTGTCCCGGGGAATGCCCCGGCGCAAAAATCGTGGGGAAGCGGGCGCCTTTCACGCTGATGACGGCGTTTTCCCGGGTATAGGTCACCGGGAAGTCCACCCCGTATTCTTTCTTTTCCTCGTTGTCTTCCTCTTCCAGCTGGGCGTACATTTTCGCCCCGTACCGCTCCAGCACCGCTTCGGAATTGCCGATGTGGTCGATGTGCAGGTGGGTATGAATCACCGCCAGCACGTTCACGCCTTCCCGTTCCAGCAGGTCCATGAACTCCTCGGAATAATGGTAGCCGGTATCGATCAGCACGACCTCGTTGCCGCCCCGGATCCGGTGCATCCCGACGTTGGTCCAATCGACCTGTGTGATGTATGTATTCTTTCTGACTTGCTTAAATTCCACGTCTGTTCCTCAGAAGAAGGCTGTCCGGAAAGGACAGCCTTTTGTTTATAATCGGATCGTTACGGTCCGGGAGGCTTCCTCCCAGTCCACTGTCGCTCCAAAGTATTCTGTCACGGCCCGGATCGGCAGCAATGTCCGTCCGTTTTCGATGACGGGCGCCGTGTCCATCTCCCATTCTTTCTTTTTATTGTCCCACAGGCGGGTGCTTCCGATCTGAAGATACAGCGTCTTCGTCTTCATCTTCAGGGACACCTGCTGCCTCTCTCCATCCCAGCCGACGGTGCCGCCCAGGGCTTCGATGACTGCGCGCACCGGCAGCAGTGTCCGATTGTCCCGGATCACCGGTACCGTTCCCTGTTCATCGATGGGCGCAGATTCTCCGTTGATGATGATCCCGGGGTTCCCGATCTGCAGGGAAATCTCCGTTTTCCAGGTCTTCTGCTCCCAGTGGGCGTAGAGATAATCCTTCTTGGATATGTTCACCCGGGTGGTCTCCACCACCCGCTCCCCGGTCTTGCTCTTCGTAAACCAGCCCAGGAAAATGTACCCCTCCCGGGTCGCTTCCGGCAGCTGACCGTAGGCCTGGCCGTTCTTCACTTCCCGGTAGGTTTCCTCACATTTGCCGCCATTGGTCTGGAAATACACCCGGTAGACCTTGGCATCCGGGTCGTCGGGGGTCCATTTTGCATACAGGCTCTGGTCCCGGGTCAGGTCCACGATCCGCCCGGCATCCACCTGTTCCCCGTCCTGTCCCAGGGAGGTATACCACCCCAGGAAAAGGTAACCGGTCCGCACCGCTTCCGGCAGTTCCCCGTAGGTCTGGCCGTTCACCACGGTCTTGCTGCTCACCGGGGTGGT
>JAFWFI010000147.1 GCA_017515705.1 Bacillota bacterium | reverse complement strand
ATCTCCGACAGATTCTCCTGTATTCTTTTTGCCACGTCGTAATTATTCATGGAATATACGTGGACCGCATTGATTCCGTTTGCATACAGGTCGATGATCTGCTCCGTGGCATAGGCGATCCCGGCCTGCTTCATGGCCTCCGGCTTGTCTCCGTACCGGTCCACGATCCGGACAAACCGCTGGGGCAGCGCTGTTCCGGAAATGCCCATGATCCGCTCGATCTGCTTTTTATTGGTCACCGGCATGATTCCCGCCACCACCGGCACGTCCACGCCGCTTCTCAGCATCCGGTACAGGAAATTGTACAGGATGTTATTGTCAAAAAACATCTGGGTGGTAAAGAACTCGCACCCGCATTCCGCCTTGATTTTCAGATACTCCAGGTCCTTGATCCCGCTCTCGCTTTCCGGATGGGTCTCCGGGTAGCAGGCTCCGCCGATGCAGAAGCCCCCGAAATCCCGGATCTCCTCCGCCAGCTCATAGGCGAAATGATAGTCCATGGCGGAAGGGTCGAAATTCGGTGGAATATCGCCCCGGAGCGCCAGGATGTTCTGGATCCCCCGGTCCCGCAGCCCCGCCAGTTCTTCCCGGACCCTCTCTTTCGTGGAGGATACGCAGGTCAGATGGGCCATGGAATTCACGCCCATCCGGCTCAGCCGCTGAGCGATGTCCGCCGTGTACTCGGAAGTCCCGCCGCCGGCGCCGTAAGTCACGCTCATATAGTCCGGGTGCAGGGTCGCGATCTTCTCCGCCGCCGCCACCACGTTCTCGTATTTATCTTCCGTCTTCGGCGGGAATACCTCAAAAGACAGGCTTGGCTTCTCACCGGTAATAACGTCAATGATTTTCATTTCTATGCATTCCTGCTGCATTTATACAGCAGTTCCTCCCACTTTTTGTCCACATACTTCTGCGTCTCTTCGATCGTCCATTCATTGCCGGGCTTGAACATATGGGCAAAGCGCCCCTGCTTCGACAGGAACTCTTCCACCGGCAGCTTCTTTTTCGGTTCATAAGTCAGCCGCCAGACGCCGTCTTCCACCTCGAACATCGGCCAGACGCAGGTCTCTACCGCCAGTTTGCAGATCTCCGGCAAATTCTCCGCCTCGTAGCGCCAGCCCCTCGGACAGGGGGACAGCACGTTCAGGAAAGTGGCTCCCGGCGTGTAAATGGCCTTGTAAGCCTTCTCATGCAGGTCCTTCATGTTCCCCAGGAAGGTAGTCTGCGCCACGTAGGGGGAACCGTGGGCCGCCACGATGGCGGTCAGGTCCTTCTTGTTCTGCTGCTTGCCCGGAAGGCTGATGCCCGCCGGGGAAGTGGTGGCATCCGCAAAGCGCGGAGTCGATGAAGAACGCTGGATCCCGGTATTCATGTACGCTTCGTTGTCGTAGCAGACGTAGACCATGTCGTGGCCCCGCTCCAGGGCCCCTGACAGGGACTGGAACCCGATATCATAGGTGCCGCCGTCGCCGCCGAAAACGATGAATTTAAAGGTGTCCTGGATCTTGCCCTTGCGCTTCAGGACATTGTACGCCGCTTCCACACCGGACATGGTGGCCGCCGCATTCTCGAAAGCGGTATGGATATAGCTGTCCTCATAGGCCGTGTAGGGGTACATGAAGGTGGATACCTCCAGGCAGCTGGTGGCATTGCCCACCACCGCCTTGTCCTCTTCTTTTAAGGCACGCAGCACGGTCCGGACGGTGATGCCGGCGCCGCAGCCTGCGCAGAGCCGGTGGCCGCCGGCCAGCCGGTCTTTTTTATTCACTTCTTTTTTCAGATCATATGCCATGGCTATACCTCGTATTCTTCCCGGTTCTGTCCGTAGCTCTTCGCAGCGCCCGGACGGTAGACTTCCTTGACCATCCGCTGTTCTTCGTCCACGAACCGGCTGTCCCGGACGCCCACGTACCGGTACACGTCACTGGGGTCGTCGTTTTCCAGGACGATATACAGTTCCTTGAAAATGTTGTAGTAATCCTCTACCCGGATATCCCGGCCGCCCAGTCCGTAAATGTAGTTGATGGCGAAAGGCTTTGCCGGCAGGTCGTAGAGGGAATTCCGCGCTTCATTAAACAGCGGTCCGCCGCTGTTGGAGAAACTCTCCGCCTTGTCCATGATGGCCACGGCCTTGACCTTGCACATGGCCGCCGCCAGGGGCCGGCGGGGGAAGGGACGGAAGGTCCGGAGCTTGATCAGCCCTACCCGCTGTCCTTCTGCACGCAGCCGGTCCACCGCTTCCTTGCCGGTGCCTGCGCTGGAACCCATGACCACGATGGCCACGTCCGCGTCATCCATCATGTATTCCTCGAAGAACTTGTAGGACCGGCCGGTGAGTTCGGCGTATTTGCGTCCCACGTCCAGGATGATGGGCATGGAGTCCTTCATGGCCTGGGCCTGTTCTCTCTTTACTTCCATATAATAGGGGGAGGTGCCGTAAGGCCCTACCGCCAGGGGGTTTTCGTGCTTCAGCAGGTAATTCTCCGGTTCGTATTCCCCGACGAATTCCCGGACCACTTCATCTTCCAGCAGTTCGATGTTGGAGACCCCGTGGCTGGTGATGAAGCCGTCCTGGCAGCACATGACCGGCAGACGGCTGCGTTCGGAAATGATCACCGCCTGGATCAGGTTGTCGTACGCCTCCTGGTTGGTCTCCGCATACATCTGGATCCACCCGGAATCCCGGGCGCCCATGGAGTCGGAGTGGTCGTTGTTGATGTTGATGGGTCCCGACAGGGCCCGGTTGGCCACGGTCATGACGATGGGCAGGCGCATGGATGCCGCCACGTACAGCAACTCGTACATATACGCCAGTCCCGCCGAGGAAGAGGCAGTCATGGCGCGGGCGCCGGCTGCCGAAGCCCCGATGCAGGTGGACATGGCGGAGTGCTCGGATTCCACAGCGATGAATTCCGTGCCGACTTCCCCGTCCGCCACATACTGTGAAAAATGTTCCGGGATCTCGGTGGAGGGGGTGATGGGGAAAGCTCCTACCACGTCCGGATTGATCTGCTTCATGGCCAGGGCCACTGCCGCATTGCCGGATAAACGGTCTCTGATCATTCTGCTCCCTCCTTTACCATCTTGATCGCATCAAAGGGACATACGGTCATGCAGATGCCGCAGCCCTTGCAGTGCATATAGTCAAAGTCCAGCCGCTTGCTGTCCTTCACCGGAACGGAACTGTCCGGGCAATACAGGAAGCACAGCATGCATTGCTTGCATTTCTCCTCCAGGAAGACCGGCCGGTTTACCCGCCATTCCCCGGTGTTTACCAGCAGAGAGGTGGCCGGTTCGTAGATTTCCGCCCCGACGGTCAGTTCCTGCCAGGTGGATTTTTCGTTGATGTCCCTGGCGTGTCTTTTTCTTTCATACATAATGCTCTCTCCTTCTTCCTACTGCGCGTCGAATTCCTTCAGGGTCCGCTTCAGCGCATTCATGTTCCCCTCCACCAGGTGAGGCTTGGTGGGGAATTTGTTCCGGAAGGATTCTTCCATATCCCTGATAAACTGCTCTTCTTCGATCACTTTGCTGACCTTTACCGCCGCCGCCAGCATGGGTGTGTTGGGGAAGTATTTGCCCAGGGTCTCTACGGAGATCTTCTCCGCATCCACGGTGCAGACTCTTCCGTCGTATACGCCCTTCAGCTGCTCCCTGATTTCATCCGCTGTCCGGTGGGTGTTGATGATGAGGGCGCCGCCGGGTTTGATTCCCTTGGTGACATTCACGGTCTTCAGCAGGGTCTCATCCACCACCACCACGTAATCCGGGTCGTAGATGTTGGAGTGGACCTTGCAGACGGAGTCGGAAATCCGATTGTATGCCGTAATGGGCGCGCCCATCCGCTCCGGGCCGTATTCCGGGAAGCCCTGCACGTCCTTGCCGGAATTGAAGGCCGCCTCCGCCAGGAACATACAGGCCGTCTTGGCGCCCTGTCCGCCCCTTCCGTGCCATCTGAATTCTACCATATTGTTACCACTCATTTTGCGCATCCTCCTCACCATTCAAAAAAAAGGCTTCGTCCCGTAAAGAGACGAAGCCGGTTAAACCTCGTTATACCACTCTATACTATTCTGCAGCGTACCAACATACACCTTCCCTGTCACGGGAGAACCCGTCAAAGCCTACTTACCGGAACCCGGTTTCGGTTTGCAACTCAGGAGTGATTTTCAGTCAGATCTTACTCGCACCGGGCTTCCACCGTCCCCGGCTCTCTATCACTTTCACAGGTGACCTACTCTCTCCGTCAAAGTCTTTATAGTACGTATTCACTTTTCGCTCTTAATATATTAATCCTTCGCCGGTTTTTTGTCAATGAAAATTTCCT
>JAFWFI010000146.1 GCA_017515705.1 Bacillota bacterium | reverse complement strand
TGGTTCTGGCCGATGAACAGCCCGTCGTCGATGAGACAGGGGATGCCCCTGTCACGACAGACTCCCAGGGCCTGATAACTCTTTCCCGTGCCGCTTTTTCCAACCAGTCCGTAAACTTCCATGTGCGATTTCCTTTTTCATTCTTTTCCCGGAAAAATTTGCCCGATTGGAGCAAAAATTTCTTTGAAAAGGGTGTTGTTATCTAAAATACAATCTGATATAATAACTTCTGTGATTCCAATGAAGAAGGGATCCTACGTATATGAAGGAGGTAACATTATGGCTTATAAGATCACTGATGACTGCATCGCTTGTGGTGCTTGCGCAGATTCCTGCCCGATGGGCGCTATCGTTGAAGGTGGCCCCGGCTACATGATCACAGGTGACTGCATCGACTGCGGTGCCTGCACAGATTCCTGTCCGATGGGCGCTATCGTTGAAGGCTAAAAAAACGAAGAGATGTCAATAAAAAATGTGGCGAATGCCACATTTTTTAATTTTTTGCATCCCTTTTACTTTTCGTGTTCACTGATATAATAAGCCAGAGTGTACAGGCTGTCGCTCAGATGGACATTCTCCAGCATCACGGATTCCGGCACCACCAGATCCAGCGGCGCAAAATTCCAGATGCCCTTTACGCCGGCCTTGCTGAGCATATCCGCCACGGACTGGGCGCTGCCCTTGTCGGTAGCGATGATCCCAATGTCCACTTCATTGCCCTTCAGGTATTCTTCCAATTCTGTCGCAGCGCTGACGGTCAGTCCGCAGCGTTCGCTGCCGATCAGTGCCGGGTTCACATCGAAGATCCCGCACAGTTCAAACCCTTCTTTATTCTGCAGGTAGTTGGAAACGGCCTGGCCTAAGTTGCCGAAGCCCACCATCACTACCGTATACTCCTTGTCCAGTCCCAGGATGCCGCCGACTTCGTCGAACAATTCTTCCACATTGTATCCATATCCCTGCTGGCCGAAACCGCCGAAATTATTCAGGTCCTGGCGGATCTGGGAAGCGGTCAGCCCGGTAATCCGGCTGAGTTCCCTGGAAGAGATCCGCTGGACACCGCTGTTCTTCAGTTCCAGCAGGCATCTGCGGTATTTGGGCAGACGCCGAATCACAGAGGGAGATACTCTTCTTTTTTCTTTTGAATACATGCCCATTCTCACTTTCAGTATCCTGTCCGACCGCTTTCCGATTCTCCGGAGCCGGTCAGATAAGGTATTATATCACAGAATCAGGGGGCTTGTCATCCAACTTTGACAAAAAGTTTAACAAGTTTGATAAAAAGTTTAACAAGTCTCGGCCGGTCTGCGGTTTACATCGTCATAAACCGCCAGATCATCACCGCCGCCTGACACCGCTGTGCGCCGCCTTTGGGTTCCAGTTGCCCGTGGCCGGTGCCGTTGAGAATCCGGCTCTCAATTCCCCAGGCCATGGCTGCCTCCGCCCATTTGCCGACCTGGTCACGGTCCGTGAACACATCCAGGTAATCGATCGGCACGAGGGGTGCTCCGCCTGTCTGCTGTTTATACCGGTAGAGCATCACCGCAAATTCTTCCCGGGTGATCTCCTTGTCCGGCTTGAAACTGCCGTCGGCATAGCCTTTCACGATGCCCTGATCCGACGCCCAGTTCACCGCTGCCGTATACCAGGTGTTCTCCCCTACATCGGTGTAGGAACCGCTTTCCCCTGCCCGGGGCTGCCCGGCGATCCGGTGCAGCATGGTCACCGCCATCCCCCGGGTCACGGGCCGGTAGGGCGCAAACAGGAATTCGTTGACCCCGTTCATGATCTTGCTTTCATAAACATAGGTAAAGCCCTCCGCAAACCAGTCTTCCGGAGACACATCCAGGAAATAGTAGGGAATAACCGTATTCTCATCCCAGCCGGCCATTTCCTGGCGCAGCCAGTCGTTGTGCTCTTTCATCCGGCGGCCCCAGTCCGCAATGCCGGTTTCATAAGTCTGTTTCTGCTTTTCCCAGATACCGGGCCAGAGAATGCCGTCCATCCGTTGGCTGGCGAACATCTCCTGCAGGTAGTCTTCCAGGGGCAGGAGCCGTTCTCCCGTTCCCGGCTTTCCTTCCAGCAGTGTCTGCATCAGCGGATCGAAGCGTTCTTCATAGACCTGCACCACCGCGTCCCGAAATGCCGGAAGCTGCAGGAGCTTGTGGCCCACAGAGGTATTGCCTGCAAAGAAGGTCCGGTAATCGATATCCCCGTCGCTTCGGCCCATGACCGCATCGAAGTCCCAGACCGGTCCTCCGTAGAATTTCCCTCCGCCTGCCGGTTTGTACAGGTAAGTGGAAGACGCATAGGCGTCCACGTCATAGGAGATCTCCTCCACCAGGAAAAAGGCCGCAAAGGAAGGCAGATCCGCGATATCGGACAATTTACGCCCGGACACCGGGTCCGTGCCGCCGTTGTCAAGAGCATTTTCCAGCTGCTGGAATTCTTCACTGATATAGTCCATCCCCTTCTTCGGGGTATATTCCGGGCTCTTTACCGTGAAGTAATAGCCGTCCGTTGTGGCGAACCAGCTCTTTTCCACCCGGGCCCGGTCCGCATAGTCCAGTTCCAGCAGGTACCCGCCCGTCAGGTTTTTCGGCGCTTTCAGTTCGTCCACGTACTGGTACTCGTTGCCCAGCCGGTTCACGCCGATGACGGTGGGCAGTTCATCCATATCCTCCACCGAAGGATTGGCTTCTTCGATGGCAGTCTCCAGGTTTCGGATATCCACCCGTCCTTCGTCCACTTCAGTCTTTTCCGACAGCAGGTAACTGCCCCGGTACTCACCGTCATAATACAGGTCCACCGGTTTGCAATGAGGCGTAAAAGCCAGACCCAGGTCCGCCGCCAGGTCGAACATCACCCGGTTGGCGAGCAGAGTCTCATCGGAATAATTCGTCAGCAGCACCCAGGTGTCGGATTCTTCCGCCGGATCCCCCGTGTCCATCAGGTC
>JAFWFI010000145.1 GCA_017515705.1 Bacillota bacterium | reverse complement strand
TTTCGAAAAAAAGGACAGGGGAACAGTAGCTGAATCGGTCGAATAATCGTGCTGAACCCTGTCCTAATGTACCATTTAGAGAAATAGGACAGGGGACAAACTCGAAATAACGCTTCAAATTTTGATTCTCCCCTGTCCTAAATGTGTTATTTGAGAAAAAGGACAGGAAAATGAGGCTGGAAACTGTCTGGAAAGCGTGTTTGCCCCTGTCATAAAACTCAAATTATGAGAATAGGACAGGGGCAGGGCGGGGAACCGGGGAATGGAGCGTTTTAACCGGATCCCGCCTTTGGGATTTCGGCCTTTTTACTCTGTCATTCAGTAAAAAGGCCGCTTTATAGGTGGTGAAAGGGCGCATGTATTCGGGGGCGGGTGAGATCTGCTCGAATCCCCACCGCTCGTATTTGGCGCTTTTACTCTTTCACGCAGTAAAAGCGCCGTTTTAGTGGCGGCCGAGCGGATGCTCATTCGTAGCAGAGCGTCGGGTATTCTGTTTTCGAGGAGGGCAGGAAAAAACCCGCCGGGAGGGCGGGTTTTGGTTCGTTTGGATTTGTTTTAGTTGGTGGCGCTGGTGGTGCCGAGGACCTGGATGAAATGACCGTCGTCGACGCTCCATTCGAAGACCTCGCCGCCTTCGCCGATGAAGATGTCGTTGCGGGTGCCGGTGGGCGTTCCATCCTCATAGGTGGGTGCAACCGTGAACATCCAGCCGAGGGTTTCCACGCCGTTGGGCAGCTTCATTTTGGCATTGACGCCTTCCCCTGCTCCGGTCAGATCTTCGCCCGGAGGCAGAAGATTGCCCTGCAGCTGGAACTGACCGTTGGCAAAGCCATACATCCGCTTGATGTATTCGTCTACCCAGTACTGCGCTTCGTGAGTGCTGTTGACTACCCGGTAGGACTTGGCCCAGAGTTCAGTGAACATCATCTGTCCCCAGTCCTCGGTATCCGGGGAAGTGATCATCACGGTGCGGCTGTTATTGTCCCAACCCACATCATAGCGGAACGCCTCCGCCAGGAAGCGTACCGGCGCGTAGGTCCGGCCGTCCCGGATGATGGGCAGGGTGTCCATCAGGCTTCTTTCGTCAAAGGCAATGACAACCTTGTCGTTCTTGTCCCGGATGGTCCACGATGTCCAGATTTCATTGGACCCGATGGTGAAGCGAACCGTATAATCCAGAGTCCCCCATTCGTTCTGGCTGATTTGGATTTCTTCGCCGGTCCGTGAGAAGCAGGCTTCCCGGGCGCCGTTGTCCCAGAAGACCTGGACGCCCATGAAGTCGGCGATGACCCGGAACGGGCAGAGCGTCCGGCCGTCGTCGTTGATGAAGGGCCGCCCCATGTAGTCGTTGAACTGCACTTCATTGACGTCGTATTTGGTGTAAATATTGACCTTTACATCGGAAGATTCCGCCGATGCGGTCACCGTTGTGATCCCCGCCAGCAGTGTCACCGCCATTGCCAGGCAAAGGATTCTCCTGATTGTCTTTTTCATTGTGATCCCCCTCTCTTTCGCTTTTTTCTTTATCATAACAGAAAAGCGGACAGGCGTGGAATCTTTTTTCAAAAATACTTGCAATTCCACCCCCATTTTTGTATAGTACAGAAAGACGAATATAATGAATAAATCCATTGCGGGAGGAATATATGAGAGTTTACGAAGTGAGCTGGGAAGAAGCGGAAAAGAGAAACCGCCGGCATGCCCTGGTGAAGGGGCGCACGGAGCGGGACGCAAGGCGCAAAGCGGACGAATTTGCCGCTCAGGAAGAAGGGCTGGCACCGGAATCCGCCGTGCTGGCGGAAGTTGTCACGAAGGAAGTGGAAGGCGTTGAAATCGAGATCCGCAAGATCACGGCGGACTGGATCCGGGCATTCTGTTCCATCGCCAATACCACCCGCCGGGGCTATTACCTGACCTGGGACAGCGTGGCGACGGAAGAACTGGTGGACTACCTGGAGACCAACCTGAACGATCCTTACGAGGCGGACGTTGTCAACGAGATTTTCAAACGGGCCTTTTTCCTGGACGTTGGCTTCCACCACGAAAACATCGATGCATACAAGAAGGTCATCGGCGACGACAGCCCGGGCTTCAACCGGGAGCTGGTGGCGAAACCGCTGCAGGAAGCCATCGAACTGCTGCGCAATGAAGGCTGGTTTGACTCCCAGCTGAAAGGCGGCATGCTGGACGACCTGCACAAAAAACGCAGCAAAATGCCTGTCATCGGCGAAGCCGTGATATAAAGGACAGCCCAACCCAAATTTGACCCTGTCGGGAAACCGGCGGGGCCGCTGTCTTTTTTGGCGTTTGCAACATCTTTGGAAGAACCCAAAGAAAAATATTTGTGGAAAACCATATCGTGTGATATATTTAAAAGGAAGAATTGTCAATACTATGGAAAAAGGTGAAAGGTTTGAGAAAAGAGTACTTTATTGACACAGAGAACGTAGGGACTGCCTGGATCCGGCAGATTTCGCCCCTGGACCCGAAAGACAAGGTCTTCGTGTTTATCAGTAACAGCGAGCTGCTGCGGAGACTGAAAAAGATGATTCCTTTCCCGGAAAAGCAGTTGGAATACGTGGAATGCATCGGGATGGGAAAGAACGATATGGACATTTACATTGCCGGCTTCATTGCCCGGCGAACCGCGCGTCGCTTTGTCAAGAGGGAGTACGTGATCGTCTCCAATGACAAGGGATACGAGGATTTCATCGCCGGCTTCTCCCAGAACCGCTGGGGAACCATCCGCCGGCAGGGCGTTTACCGCCAGTCTTACCAGGACTTTTATGAAAAGGTCCGGCCCATCCTCTCGGAAATGCGGGCGGACATCGAAAAGATCATGGACACGGCGGTGAAATACCGCAAACGGGACGAACGGGCCAAACTGCACCGGGTCCTGGTGAAGGAGTACGGGGACGAGAAGGGCACGCTGATTTACCGGGCCATCCGCCCGCACATGCACTTCCTGATCAACCGATAGGAAAAACGAAAACGTCGGCATTGCCGACGTTTTTTATTTCATAGTACTCAGAATATCGTGCGCCACCGGGCGATAGAACAGTTCCCGGATCCGTTCCGGGTCGTCCGACTGCCCCAGCACCCACATCAGTTTCGCCACCGCCGCTTCGGTGGTCATGTCGTAGGCTTCCAGAATGCTCAGTTCCTTTTTCAGCCGGTGGCCCACACGGTACACCGTCAGGTCGCTGCCTTCGTGCTGGACCTGGGTGGTTACCAGAACGGTCTTTCCTTCCTTGACGGCCTCTTTGATGATGGAATAGAAGTCCGCCCCCTCGTAGTTGGGCAGCCCGCCCACGCCGAAGCTTTCGATCAGGAGGGCATCGTTGTGTTTCAGCATGTAGGAGATCAGATTCGGGTCTGTTCCGGGAATCATCTTGACCAGCCCCACCCGGGTGTTCAGCCGGTCGTAGAAGACCGGGTCCTGATCCGGCTTCGTGTCGATATACTGCATCAGGATCCCGTCCTGCAGCACGGCGATGAAGGGGTAGTTGATGCTGGAGAAGGCCTGGAAGCTCTTGGAGTGGGTCTTCCGGGCGCGGGTCCCCATGATGACCTTCCCGTTGAAGACGATCAGCACCCCCGACAGTCTGCCGGATGCGGCGCAGATGAAGCTGTCCCGCAGGTTGGTTTTCGAATCCGTCGTCTCGCTGCCGATGGGCTTCTGGGAACCGGTGAGGATGATGGGCTTGGGTGAATTCTGGATCAGGTAGCTCAGCGCAGCGGCGGAATACGCCATGGTATCCGTGCCGTGGGAGATGACGAAACCGTCGTAATCAGAGTAGTTTTCCCGAATGGTCCGGGCCATTTCCACCCAGTGGGCAGGGGTCAGATTGGTGCTGTCCAGGTTGAAAATCTGGCGGCAGTCCACCCGGCAGATCCCGGAAATGTTCGGCACATAGCTGAGCAGCTTGTCCGCTGTCAGCTCCGGCGCATACCCTTTCTCCGTCATTTCGGAAGCAATGGTGCCTCCGGTTCCAATCATCAATACTCTTTTCACCTTGCAGTCCTCCTCGGGATTTTTTATAATTATAACAGAAAACCCGAAAGGAGAAAACAACCATGTATATATTAGGCCATGACACAAATCTGCTGAAAGACCGGGAAGTGATCCGGTTTTTCGATGTGGACGGGGTCCTGGCGGTGTACGCCTTTGGTGACGACGGAGTCTACGTGGTGAAGGACGACAGCGAGTACGACGAATACCTGAAGACCCACGACGTCTACGAAAGCGCCCGGGCGCCGGAGTTCCTGAAGGAGTATGTGGACCGGTACTGCGACCCGGCGAAATCCTTTGTGATCTCCCGGTCTTACACTGACGTGGAGGACGGGCAGAAGATCCGCTTTATCCGACGGGAGTATCCGCAGATCCCCGAAGAAAACATTTTATTCGTGCGGGGGACTTCGAAAACGGAGATTGCCCGGCAGGTGCTGGAGGAGCGCTTCGGCGGTCTGTCCGCCCCGCACCTGTGCATCGACGACACCCTGGACCACCTGGAAAAATACCAGGCGGAAGGCTTGAGAGCTGTTCATATTTCCAGCCTGCTGTTGCTGGCGGAACTGAAGTGAAAGGAGAAGATGAGATGAAATACCGCAATACGACTATCCGCACCGTTTTAGGTGACATTACAAAACTCGATAACGTTGAAGCCATCGTCAATGCAGCCAACCGTTCCCTGCTGGGAGGCGGCGGTGTGGACGGCGCCATCCACCGGGCGGCCGGCCCCGACCTGCTGAAGGAGTGCCGGACCCTGAACGGATGCGAGACCGGCGGCGCCAAGATCACCGGCGCTTACCGGCTGCCCTGCAATTACGTGATCCACACAGTGGGCCCGATCTGGCGCGGCGGCGGACATGACGAGGCAAAGCTTTTGGGGAACTGTTACCGGAACTCCCTGAAAGTGGCGAAGGAAAACGGAATCCGCACCATCGCTTTCCCGTCGGTCTCCACCGGCATTTATTCCTATCCGCTGGAAGAAGCCAGCCGTATAGCGGTGGCAGCGGTGAAGGAGTTCATCGATGAGAACCCCGACGCCATCGACGAGGTAATCTGGGCGCTCTTTGACGGAAGAACCCTGGCGGCTTACGAAAAAGCCCTGGAGGAATAGTTTTCACCGGCCATTGAACGGGGAAACCGGGAAAAACACGAACGATATTTAAACTAATATAAATATAGTTCGACTATTTGAGGATTTTTTGCGAAAAAACCACTTTTTTCTGCGAGAAAACATTGATTTTCCCGATAATTTGAAGTAATATAATACTGTTGGGCGATGAAAAACGCGAACAGCAAATTACAGGAAAAGAGGAATAAGTATATGGAAAAGCATGAAAGAAGAGTCGGAACCGTTTCCAGAGGGATCCGGTGCCCCATCATTCGTGAAGGCGACGACCTGCGGGAAATCGTAACCGCCAGTGTGCTGGAAGCTGCCGAATATGAAGGATTTGAACTGAGAGACAGAGATGTCATCTGCGTGACCGAATCCATCGTCGCCCGTTCTCAGGGCAACTACGCTTCCGTCGACGATATCGCAGCAGACGTCAAGGCGAAACTGGGCGGCGAGACCATCGGGGTCATCTTCCCGATCCTCTCCAGAAACCGCTTTGCGGTTTGCCTGAGAGGGATTGCCAAGGGAGCGAAAAAAATCGTGCTGATGCTGAGTTATCCTTCCGATGAAGTGGGCAATGAACTGGTGAGCCTCGACAAGATCGACGAAGCCGGCATCAATCCATATAGCGACGTTCTGACTTTAGAGCAATACAGAGAATTATTCGGCGAGAACAAGCATCCCTTCACCGGTGTGGACTATGTGGATTACTATTGTGATCTGATCAAGTCCTCCGGCTGCGAAGTGGAAGTGATCTTCGCCAACCAGGCCAAGACCATCCTGAACTACACGGATAAAGTTCTCAACTGCGACATCCACTCCAGAAAGCGCACCAAGCGGATCCTGCTGGAACACGGCGCAAAAGTGGTCTGCAGCATGGACGATATCCTGACCTCTTCCGTCAACGGCAGCGGTTTCAATGAGAAGTACGGCCTGCTGGGCTCCAACAAGTCCACGGAAGATCAGATCAAGCTCTTCCCGCAGGAGTGCAAGGATCTGGTGCTGGATATCCAGTCCCGTATCCTGAAAGCCACCGGCAAGCACGTGGAAGTCATGGTTTACGGGGACGGCGCATTCAAGGATCCCCAGGGCAAGATCTGGGAACTGGCGGACCCGGTAGTGTCCCCGGCATTTACCGATGGCCTCATCGGTACGCCGAATGAATTGAAATTAAAGTACCTGGCAGACAACGACTTTGCGGAACTCTCCGGCGAAGAGCTGAAGAAAGCCATTGAAGAAAGCATCAAGAACAAGGACAGCAATCTGGTAGGCAACATGGCTTCCGAGGGCACCACACCCCGTCAGCTGACAGACCTGATCGGTTCGCTGTGCGACCTGACCAGCGGCTCCGGCGACAAGGGAACTCCGGTGGTTCTGGTACAGGGTTACTTTGATAACTATACAATGAAATAAGGAGGCCGAAATGTTGGAAAGAAGACCTGAAAACATGGAGCGTATCGCGACTCCGGAACAGGCAAAAGCCTATATTGAAGAACAGCTGGCTGCGCTCCGTGCCCAGATCGGCGACAAGAAAGTGCTGCTGGCCCTGTCCGGCGGCGTGGATTCCTCCGTTGTGGCAGCCCTGCTGATCAAAGCCATCGGCAAGCAGCTGGTCTGCGTTCACGTGAACCACGGCCTTTTGAGAAAGGGCGAACCGGAGCAGGTCATCCAGGTATTCCGGGATGAAATGGACGCGAACCTGATTTACGTGGATGCGGTGGACCGGTTCCTGGATAAACTGGCCGGTGTGACCGATCCGGAACAGAAGAGAATGATCATCGGTAAGGAATTCATCGATGTATTCGCGGAAGAAGCGCATAAACTGGAAGGGATCGAATTCCTGGCACAGGGAACGATCTGGCCGGACATCCTGGAAAGCGAAGCCGGGATCAAAGCCCACCACAACGCAGGCGGCCTGCCGGAAGATCTGAATTTCGAACTGGTAGAACCGGTGCGCATCCTGTTCAAGGATGAAGTCCGGGTGGTCGGCAAGGAACTGGGCCTGCCGGACAACATGGTTTACCGTCAGCCTTTCCCGGGACCGGGACTGGGCGTACGCTGCCCCGGCGCTATCACCAGAGACCGTCTGGAAGCTGTCCGGGAATCCGATGCGATCCTTCGTGAGGAATTTGCAGCCGCGGGTCTGGAGGGCAAGGTATGGCAGTACTTCACTGTCGTGCCGGATTTCAAATCCACAGGCGTGAAGGACGGAAAGCGGACCTTCGACTGGCCCTGCATCATCCGCGCCATCAACACCACGGACGTTATGGAAGTTACGGTAGAGCACCTGCCGGATGAAATGATCGACCGTCTGGTACAGCGGATTACCACGGAAGTGCAGGGAATCAACCGCGTACTGTACGATTACACACCGAAGCCGCCGGCTACGGTAGAATACGAATAAGTTCAACAGGAGCGAACTATGCGGACAACACTGCCCGCCGCCATTTCAACATGGCGGCGGGCGTTGTGGTTTTTCAGGGGTTTTCCATTTTTCACAGAAATGCGCTCCTCTTCCAATGCTGGCAGGGGCCGGGGCTTCAGGCATATGAAAAGGAAAAAAGCGAGGGAATATATGCCGGTGTCGGCGTGAACTGGATCACAAAGTTCCCGCC
>JAFWFI010000144.1 GCA_017515705.1 Bacillota bacterium | reverse complement strand
TGCTGGTCCTTTCGCTGGATCAGCAGCTTCACGCTGGTTCCGGATTCGCCCTTGATATGGGCAGCGGCCGTATTCAGGTCCGTTCCCATATAGACCTCGTCGTCCACTTTCAGGATCAGGTCCCCTTCCCGAAGGCCTGCGTTTTGCGCCGGGGACTTGTCCATCACGGAAACGATTTGAATATAGCCGGATTCCGACGCCGACATGGTGACACCGATGCCCTCGAAGGTCCCTTCAATGGATTCCCGGGCTTCCTTGTATTCCTCCGGGGTCATGTACCGGGTGTAAATGTCCCCGGGGCTGGCGAACAGTCCCTTGTAGATCCCGGTCATCATGTCCTCGTCGTCCAGTTCGGTATAATAGTTGTCCTGCAGGAAGGTATACAGGCTTTCCAGTTCCGCATACTTGTCCGCCATCTGCATCGCATTCTCGTATTCGGTGTAGGAAACAAAGGCCTTGTCCCCGATTCCCACATTGAACAGGACCATCAAAGCGATGGCTGCAACCACGCCCGCCGCAAAAGCGCCGGCCAGCATCCATCTTCGTTTCTTCTTGTCCTCCATAGTCAGCTCCTCTTAAAGTCCACCGGCACCAGCTGAATGTTGTAGCTGCCCGCCCGGTAATTCATATTGATGCGTCCCGCAAAATCAAATCGTCTGCCGGAGACTTCCATGCCCCGGAAGCGTTCTTCCGAATTGAACATGATGCAGTCGATGGTATTGCCCCGGTCGTCCCGAAGCATAAACCGGCTGTGTTCCCGCTCCTTCCCCACGAAAGCCAGATTGTCGATGTAGACCCCGAAAACACCGAAGAGGGGCCGCTGGTTCTGCTGCCCGAAAGGCTCCAGTTTCTCCAGCATCCACCCGAAATCGTTGTTCGCTTCCGCCAGATCCAGTTCGTCGTCCAGTTCCAGCCGTTCTTCCAGCAGCTGCGGATCCTTTTGGATCATTTCCTCCAGGACCGCCTCCAGCCCGGCCTGGAAAGCCGGCAGGTTCGCCGCCTCCAGGGAAAAGCCGCAGGCTGCCTTGTGGCCGCCGAAGGTCAGCAGCAGGTCTTCCTGGGTCTTCAGCAATTCATACAGGTTGACGGAATCGATGCTCCGTCCGGTGCCCTTGAGCACTCCGGGCTTTTCGCTTTCCGTCACGATCAGGGTCGGCCGGTAATACTCTTCCTTGAGTTTGCCCGCCACGATCCCGGCCACGCCTTCGTGGATGTCTTCGCCCTCCACCAGGACCAGCAGCCGGTTGTCCCGGTTCTTTAAATAACGCTCCGCCAGTTCCAGCCCCCGGGTCTGGAGGCTTTTGCGCAGGTTGTTGTTGTCGATCAGTTTATAGGCCAGGGCTTCCGCCTCGTGCTTGTCTTCCGTCATCAGCAGCTTCAGGCTGGATTCCGCGGTGTCCACCCGGCCACCGGCGTTGATATGGGGTCCTAAAATGAAGGCCACGTCGGTGGATGACAGATTCCGTTCCGCGAAATTGCCGCCGATGCAGTGGATCAGGCTGGCCAGCCCCACCCGCTTCCGGGCGTTGACTGCCTTGAGCCCGTATTTCACCAGGGTACGGTTCTCATCGAGCAGGGGCACGATGTCCGCAATGGTGGCGACTCCCACCAGGTCCAGTCCTTTTTTAATGGTCTTCTTCGGCAGTCCGAGGGACCGCTGCAGGGCCTGGATCAGTTTATACGCCACGCCGCAGCCGCAGAGTTCCTTATATGGATAAGGGCAGCCTGGCTGCTTGGGATTGATCACGATGCCGCCGGGAACGGTTTCCCCCGGGGTGTGGTGATCGGTGATGATGGTATCGAGTCCGATCTCCTCCGCATAGCGGACTTCCTCCACGGAGGAAATGCCGCAGTCCACGGAAATCATCAGGTCCGCGCCCCGGTCCCGGATCTTCTTCAGGGCTTCCATGTTGATGCCGTAGCCCTCCTGCTGCCGAACGGGGATGTACCATTCCAGGTTATCCGTCAGATTCTTCAAAAACTCAAAAACGAGGCAGATCGCCGTTACGCCGTCCACGTCGTAGTCGCCGTAAATGCATATTCTGCTGCCTCTCTGGATGTGCCTTTTTATTTTTTCGACGGCTTCCCGCATTCCCTTCAGGAGGAAGGGGTCGTAGGTCTTTTGGGGCTCAGAGGAAAGAAACTCTTCGATTTCCTCCCGTCCCCGTATTCCCCGGCTGGCGAGAAGCTTTGCAATATTAGGATGAATCCCCTCCATGGAAGGGGATTCACCGCTATTTTTAATGATCCAGTTTTTCATAACACTTGGTTTACATTACAGGTAAGGTGCCGGGTTCACCGGAGTCCCGTTGATCCGGACTTCAAAGTGACAGTGCGGTCCGGTGGAGTTGCCGGTGGAACCGATGTAAGCGATCTGCTGTCCTCTCTTCACGGACTGTCCCTTGGTTACGCACAGGGAATTGTTATGAGCGTACAGGGTGCTGATGCCGTTGCCGTGGCTGATAACGACGGTGTTGCCGTAGCCATTGTACCATCCGGCGTAGATGACCACGCCGTCCGCTCCGGCTACTGCCGGGGAATTGGCCGGCGCACCGAAGTCAATACCGGTGTGGAGCTTTCTCACGTGGGAGATCGGGTGGATCCGATATCCGAAGGGAGAAGAAAGCCGTGTATACTGCGGCGCCGGGAGACAGAATGTCCCGCTGCCGGAGATAATCGGTGTGGTGGACGCCGCCGTGGTGTACGGCGTTGTGCCGGTGTAGGTCTTCGCTGTGGAGGAAGAGGAGGCTGCCTTCGCCGTGGAGGTGGCTTTCTGCTGCGAAGCCGCCGCCTTCTGCTGTGCCTGGGCCGCTGCCGCTTCCTGGGCTGCCTTTTCCTTCGCCGCCTTTTCCTGGGCCGCCTTCTTCGCCGCCGCTTCTTCCGCCCGGATCAGGGCTGTGATGCTGGCTGCGGAGGAGTTCAGGTCGTCAATCAGGGCATTCTGTGCTGCCACATCCTGCTGCGCCTGGGCTCTCAAGCTCGCTGCCTGGGACCGGCTGGCCTGCAGGGAAGCCTTTTCCGCTTCCAGCTGGGCTTCCTGGGCTTTCAGCTGCTGTTCCAGGGCTTCCAGCTGCCGCTTGGTATCCGCCAGCTGGTCGTACTGGAGCTGAAGCTGCTGCATCATTTCCTCGTCCTGCTGGTAGATGCGGGAGATCATATCGATGTTGGTGAGGAGCTCGCTGAAGCTGGTGGAACCCAGCAGCACTTCCAGATAGCCGGCCTCACCGTTTTTGTACATGGCGGACAGACGGTCGTTCAGGTCATTGTTCTGCTGAACGATCTCTGCACTCTTTGCGTCCAGTTCCTGGACCTTGACCTGGATATCAGACCGTGTCTGAGTGATCTGGGCCTGGGTCTGGACGATCTGGCTGGTGGTAACGCTGATCTGGCCGTCCAGGGCGTTGATCTGCCCCGTCAGGCTGCTGACCTGCGCCTGGGAGGCGCTCAGCTGATTCCGGGCTGCGGAGATTTCCTGATTGATCCGGTTGAGTTTCTGCTGGTTGGATTCAGCAAAAGACGTCACCGAACCGGCGGCCAGCGACAGGATCAGTACGATCACCATCACAATGCTCAGTCTTTTCTTGCTATTCATACTCAAGTCCTCTCCTTTCTATGCATCCAGGAATTTTCTCATGGAGAGAATGCTTCCCAGCGCGCCGATGCAAACGCCCAGCGCAACGAATATAATGATGAGATTCTCAATGATAAAATCAAATGGTACCATTCCGCTGTTGAACAGAATGAGGAATCTCGGTGTAAACATTTCCGTAAACTTGTAGTAGGCAAATCCCACGATGACCACCGCCAGTATCGACGATATCAGTCCGATGAGGATCCCCTCCACGAAGAAGGGCCCCCGGACGAACCAGTTGGTGGCGCCCACGTATTTCATGATGTGGATTTCCTCTTCCCTGGCGTGCACCGTGAGTTTCACGGTATTGGCCACCACGATCAGCGATACGATCAGCAGGATCACGATGATGGCCAGCGCGCCTTTCTGGATATAACCGCTGATGGTCATGACCTTTTGAATGGCGTCCCGGTAAAAGCGGACTTCATCCACTGCTTCAAATTTATTCAGTTCCTGTACGATTTTGTCTTCGTCTTCCAGGTCGACTGCGGTGACTTCCACGGAAGCCGGCAGCGGATTCGAGACCACGCCGTCCAGCAGGTAGCCGTTTTCACCCCAGCGTTCCTTCATGATCGCCATGGCGTCTTCCTTCGACAAATACTTGGCGTCGGAAACGTTCTCGATCATTTTGATCTGTTCCGCCAGTTCCACTCCCTGTTCCGCCGTCACGGTTTCCTTCAGGTAAACCGAGATGGTGTCGAACTGGTCTTCCGCATTCCTGGCCATCAGATTCACATTGACCATGATGGAGAAGAACAGCCCCACCACCAGAAGCATGGCGGTAATGGAGAAAATGGAAGCTGAACTCATGTTCTTGTTTCTTCCAATTTGAGAGAAGGCCTGGCGGACGGTATAGCTAAATGCTCCCATCGGTTCTGTACGCCCCCTCTTCTTCGTCCCGGACGATCCTGCCGTCCCGGAGATCGATTACTCTCTTATTCATTCTGTTGACGATTTCCTTGGCATGGGTCACCATCAGGACGGTGGTTCCCTTTTCATTGATCCGGTCCAGGATCTCCATGATCCCCCAGGCGGTTTCCGGATCCAGATTGCCGGTAGGCTCGTCTGCGATCAGCACCGACGGGCTGTTCACCAGGGCTCTGGCGATGGCCACACGCTGCTGTTCACCGGCGGAAAGCTGATGCGGGTAATAATTGCCCTTGTCCTCCAGCCCCACCAGGGTCAGCACCTTCGGTACCTGCCGCTTGATCTTTCTTTTGGATGCATGGACGATGTCCATGGCGAATTTGATGTTCTCGTAAGCGGTCTTCTTCGGCAGCAGCCGGCAGTCCTGGAACACGATGCCGATTCTTCTGCGGTGTTCCGGAATGAACCGGTTCGGAAGCCGGGTGACTTCCCTGCCGTCGATAACGATGGTACCCTTGTCCGGATCGATCTCCTTCATTATTAATTTAATGCAGGTGGATTTCCCGGCGCCGCTGGGTCCAACGATGAATACAAATTCTCCATCCTCGATGCTGAAGTCCAGCCCTCTGACGGCGAAATTATTTCCGTATTTTTTTGTTACTCCCTTAAATTCTATCATGCTTAACGGTCCTTACACGCACGTTAACAGAAGGACCCGACTGCCCTTCTTTGGTTTTCCACATATTTATTGACAATATTTACGGCTATTATATAATGATTTAGACAGATTTTCCACAAAAACGACCCAGTTTTACCCATTCATTACCGAAATGTTAATAAAACTGTCACAAAACTATTGCGGCTTTTACTAGATAAAGGGGTTTTTTGCCATGAAATCGCAATTGAGACACAAGTTCCTAATCCAACGGGATTCCATGAAAAAACAGCTGACAGAAGCCCTGGGAGCCCGAATCCATGCGGCTTTTGACGCTTCCGGCCTGGGAAACATCCCTCCGGGGCAGTCGGTGATGCTCTATGCCTCTTTCCGAAACGAGGCGGACACCTGGGGCATCATCGACGATCTGTATAGATCCGGGGTCAGTGTGGTTCTGCCCAGGACCCGGAAGACAGATCTGGAAATCTATGAATACCAAGGTCCGGAGAGCCTGGCGAAAAGCCGCTTCGGCATCCTGGAACCGGACCCTCAGACCTGTCCTCCCGCAGACCTGTCCCGAATCGCCCTGGTGATCGTACCGGGGGTGGTCTTTGACCGCCGGGGCGGGCGGATCGGCTTCGGCGCCGGTTATTACGACCGCTTCCTGCCAAAGGTACCCGACGCCCGGAAGGTCGGCCTGTGCTACGAGTCCCAGATTGCAGAGGAGGTTCCCTGCGGCAAAATGGATGTTCGTATGGACGCTCTCCTGACGGAAAAGGGGCTCTTCAGGTGCCAAACACAAAGCGATACAGGGCGGTAAAGACATCCGGCGACAGCTCCGGGATGAGGAATACCGGGATATCCGTTTCCTCTGCAGGAGCCGGCGCCCTCATCGGCCCGCTCCACCGGTTCACCACAAGACCTATGTCCGTTCCGGTTTTTTTCAAAGGACGGATCGATTCCCAAACGTTTTCCGGCAGGGCGCCGTCCCTGCCGTCCGCCACCACCAGCAGGTTCGCCATCTCCCCCGGCCGGAAATCCGGCTCTTTTTTTTCGCCCAGATCCAATACCCGAAGAGGGCTTCCCTTCAGGCGGTTTTCCCGTTCCAGCAGCCGGCACACCGTCGTCACGCCCATGCCGGGACCGATTCCGATCACCCCCACTGCGGGCAGCGCGGCTTCTCCGGCTGTTCTATTCTCCGCAGCCATTACCGGCTCCAGTTCCAACGTTTCTCTTCCTGTCATATTTCTCTCCTTTCTCCCCTCTCAATCCGCTGCACATCAGGCGGCGGGGCCCATGAAAAAAACCGCCTGCGGTGCGATTATCGTACCACAGGCGGTTTTTGTTTTCAACTTTATTGCATTTTTTCCTTTATTTACTACATATTCGGTGGTTACAGGAGTTCCTTGCAGGCTTTGACGATGTCGTCGGCGGTCAGGTTGTATTCCGCCATGAGCTGATCCGGCTTGCCGGACTGTCCGAAACGGTCCTGGATGCCAATCATCCGGATCTTCGCCGGGGCGTTCTTTGCGGTGACTTCCGCCACAGCACTGCCCAGGCCGCCGATGATGCTGTGCTCTTCGGCTGTTACGATGCCCCTGGTTTCCTTCGCCGCCTTCACGATGATTTCCTCGTCGATG
>JAFWFI010000143.1 GCA_017515705.1 Bacillota bacterium | reverse complement strand
TTAAAGGACCTGGCGGGGCTGGACCGGGTGGTTCGGGCAGAGAGGATTTTTGCTGAAAAACCTTGACAATATCCCCTAAAATGTGTAAAATAGAAAAACAGTGAATATAGCAATTGGCGATGAAAGGAAGAAGTCTGAATCACGTCCTCTGCAGAGAGCCGTTGGGTGGTGCGAAACGGTGTGGAAGTTCAGATGGCTGATCCTCGAGCCTCCGGACCGAACAGGTTTTCCCCAGTAGACTCCGGCGGGAGCTCCCGTTACAGAGCTAGACGTTAATGGACGTTGAATTAAGGCGGATGTGTCAACAGGCACATCAAAAAGAGTGGTACCGCGGATAACCCGTCTCTTACAGCAGAGGCGGGTTTTTTTTTCGGGACCTATGAAAACAGTTAAATATTAATGAAACATAGAAAGGAGACAAACATTATGATCAAAACTGGTGCACAAATCGTAATGGAATGTCTGATCGAGCAGGGTGTGGATACCGTCTTCGGATACCCGGGCGGTACGGTCATCGACCTCTATGATGCACTGTACGAGTACTCTGACAAGATCAATCACGTTTTAGCAGCCCATGAACAGCATGCAGCCCATGCGGCGGACGGCTATGCCCGGTCCACCGGACGGTGCGGCGTCTGCTTCGCCACTTCCGGCCCGGGAGCCACGAACCTGGTCACCGGCCTGGCAACAGCTTACATGGACTCCATCCCCATGGTAGCCATTACGGGGAACGTCAACATCAACCTGCTGGGGACCGACGCATTCCAGGAAATCGACATTTACGGGGTTTCTTTCCCCATTACCAAATACAGTTTCATCGTCAAGGACCAGAAGGACATCGCTAAAACCCTCCGGGAAGCGTTCTACATTGCGCAGGAAGGCCGTCCGGGTCCGGTACTGGTGGACATCCTGAAGAACGCCCAGGCCGGGACCTGCGAATATGAACCCCAGGTGCCCCGGGCCATCGTTCCCAAGACGAGAAACATCAAATCGGAAGACCTGGCTAAGGCGGCGAAACTGATCAACGAGTCCGAACGACCCATGATCTTCGCCGGCGGCGGTGCCATCGCTTCCAATTGCAGCGAAAACCTGATGGCCTTTGCGGAAATGATCGGCTCCCCGATCTCCCTGTCCATGATGGGCCTGGGAGCCTGCTCCTCCGACTACCCCTACTTCACCGGAATGCTGGGGATGCACGGAACGAGAGTTTCCGCCAAGGCGGTTTCCAACTGCGACCTGCTGATCGTGGCGGGCGCGAGAATGTCCGAACGTGTAACCGGTAACGCCAAGACCTTTGCGAAGCATGCGAAAGTTCTCCACATCGATGTGGACCCGGCGGAAATCGACAAGGTCCTGGATACTACCACTCATGTGGCCGGGGACCTCAATGAAGTACTGAAAGCCCTGATGGCGCAGATCGACAAGAAGGACGATATGACCTGGCGGAACCAGATCCTGACCTGGAAGAAGGAGTTCCCGCCAATTGCGGAAGACATCGGATCGATCCCGCCGGCCAGGCTGATCCGGAAGATCGCCGACAAGCTGCCGAAGGATTCCATCGTGGTCACTGACGTGGGACAGCATCAGATCTGGACCGCCCAGTATTACCCGATCCATTATCCGAGAACCTTCCTGTCCTCCGGCGGACTGGGGACCATGGGCTACGGCATGGGTGCTTCCATCGGCGCCAAGAAAGGCAACCCCAACAAAAAAGTTGTCCTCTTTACCGGTGACGGCAGCTTCCAGATGAACTGCAACGAGGTCATCACCGCCGCTACCCAGAAGATGGACATCCTGATCGTCGTGGTGAACAACCACGTGCTGGGGATGGTGCGGCAGTGGCAGAAGCTGATGTATCACCAGCATTACAGCCAGACCACCACAAACCGGAAAATCGATTACGTGAAACTGGCGGAAGCCTTCGGCGCGAAGGGGTACAACGTCAGCACCATGGAAGAACTGGACGCCATTCTGGACGAAGCCATCAGCCAGGAAGGCCCGGTCATCCTCAACGCCAACATCGATATGGACGTCAACGTACTGCCGATGGTTCCTCCGGGGAACGCATACAACCAGCAGATTTTCAGTATAGAAGTGTAGGAGGTGCGCCATGGAAAAAAGATATATTTACTCACTGATCGTTCAGAACAGAGCCGGCGTACTGAGCCGTATTGCCGGTCTGCTGACCCGGAGAGGATTCAACATCGAGACCTGCTCCGCAGCGGAAACGGACAACCCGCGAATCTCCCTGATCGTCGTGGTGTTCCGGTCCGATGAAAAGAATGCCATCCAGATCAAAAAACAGCTGGAAAAACAGGTGGATGTTTACGAGGTCAAGGAACTGACTGCTGACAGTTCCGTTACCAGGGAACACGTCATGGTGAAAGTATCCGCCAATGAAGATGAGCGGATCAACATCATCTCCGTGGCCGGTATTTTCAGGGCCAACATCATCGACGTATCCCCGAAGTCCATGATCATCGAGCTCACCGGCAACACCGGCAAGATCGATGCCTTTATCGAGACCATCAAGCCCTTCGGCATCATTCAGGTGGCCCGGGCCGGGATGATCGGCATCGAACGGCTGGGCAATGCGCCGCTGACGCATAAATAAAAAGGAGAGCAGTTATGAAGAGTGATAATGTAAAAAAAGACTACACCAAAGCCCCGCACCGGAGTCTGTTCCGGGCCATGGGTTATGTGGACGAGGAACTGGACCGGCCGCTGATCGGCGTGGTCAATTTCCAGAATGAGATCGTGCCCGGGCACATTCACCTGGACACCATCGCAAAGGCCGTCAAGGAGGGCATCCGCACCGCAGGCGGAACACCCATCGAAGTACCGGCAATCGCGGTCTGCGACGGCATCGCCATGAACCACATCGGCATGAAGTATTCCCTGGTTTCCCGGGAGCTCATCGCCGACAGCATTGAGACCATGGCCATCGCCCACCAGTTCGACGGACTGGTGCTCATCCCCAACTGCGACAAGACCGTACCGGGGGCGCTGATGGCGGCGGCCAGAGTCAACGTTCCCACCGTCATCGTGTCCGGCGGACCGATGCTGGCCGGGATCGACCCCAAGGGCAACAAGACCAGCCTGTCCCAGATGTTCGAGGCAGTGGGCGCCATGAGCGCCGGCACCATGACGGCGGAGGAACTCTGCTTCATGGAAGACAATGCCTGCCCCAGCTGCGGCTCCTGCTCCGGCATGTTCACGGCCAACTCCATGAACTGCCTGACGGAAGCGGTGGGCATGGGCTTGCCGGGCAACGGCACCATCCCCGCAGTCATGGCCGCCAGAGTGCGGCTGGCCAAGGAAGCGGGCTTTAAGATCATGGACCTGGTGGAAAAGGACATCAAGCCCCGCGACATCATGACGGAAAAGGCCTTCCGGAACGCCCTGACCGTGGATATGGCCCTGGGCTGCTCCACCAACTCCATGCTGCACCTCCCGGCCATCGCCCGGGAAGCCGGCGTGAAGATCGACCTGGAAAAGGCCAACGGCATGAGCGCTGTGACCCCGAACCTGTGCAAACTGGCACCGGCGGGACCCCACTTCATGGAAGAGCTGAACGCTGCCGGCGGGGTATACGCCGTCATGAACGAACTGAGCAAACTCGATCTGATCGAAAAAGACGTGATGACCGTCGCCGGCGAGACCATCGGCGAAGGCATCGCGAAGAGACGGGTCCTGAATTACGAGATCATCCGTCCCGTGGAGAACCCCTACAGCAAGACCGGCGGCATCGCCGTGCTGAAGGGCAACCTGGCGGAGGCCGGCTGTGTCGTAAAACGGTCTGCGGTAGCGCCGGAAATGCTGGTGCACGAAGGACCGGCCAAGGTCTTCGACTGTGAAGAAGACACCATGGAAGCCATCCTCTCCGGCAAAATCGTGCCGGGCGACGTGGTGGTGATCCGCTACGAAGGCCCCAAGGGCGGCCCGGGCATGCGGGAAATGCTGTCCCCGACTTCTTCCCTGGCGGGCAGAGGCCTGGACAACTGCGTGGCCCTGATCACCGACGGACGGTTCTCCGGCGCCACGAGAGGCGCGGCCATCGGCCATGTTTCCCCGGAAGCGGCGGAAGGCGGCCTGATCGGCGTCGTGAAGGACGGAGACCTGATTTCCATCAACATCCCGGAAGGGAAACTGGAATTAAAGGTGCCGGAAGCGGAGCTGGCGGAAAGAATGAAGACCTTCGTTCCGAAGGAACCCGCCGTGAAGACCGGCATCCTGGCGAAATACGCGAAATTAGTCAGATCTGCATCGGAAGGCGCCGTGCTGAGCGCAGAATAGGAGAATGAAATGGCAAAAGAGATCAAGATTTTTGACACGACCCTGCGGGATGGCGAACAGTCCCCGGGCTGTTCCATGAATTTAACGGAAAAAATCGAAATGGCGAAGCAGCTGGAACGGCTGAACGTGGATATCATCGAAGCAGGTTTTGCCATCGCTTCCCCGGGGGACTTCGAGTCCGTCCGGACCATTGCGGAGACCGTCTCCCGCCCCACCGTGGCCAGCCTGGCCCGTGCGGTGAAGGAAGATATCGACGCAGCCTGGGACGCGGTCCGCGTCGCGAAGCATCCCCGGCTCCATGTGTTCCTGGCGACTTCGCCCCTGCACATGCAGTATAAACTGAGAATGTCCCCGGACCAGGTCATCCAGCGGGTGGCGGAAATGGTCCGCTATGCAAGAAGCCTCTGCGAGGACATTGAATTCTCTGCAGAAGACGCGACGAGAAGTGAAAAATACTTCCTGTCGGAAGTGGTGGAGACCGCTATCGCCAACGGCGCCACCACCATCAACATCCCGGATACCGTGGGCTACACCACGCCGGAAGAAATGTACGACCTGATCATGCACCTGAACCAGACCGTCAAGGGCGTGGAGAACATCACCTTATCCACCCACTGCCACAACGACCTGGGCATGGCCGTGGGCAACTCCCTGGCAGCGATCCGGGCGGGTGCCAAACAGGTGGAATGCACCATCAACGGCATCGGCGAACGGGCCGGCAATGCGGCGCTGGAAGAGATCGTCATGGCGCTGAAGACCCGCCAGGACATCTACGACGCCTATACCAAAGTGGACTCCACCCAGATCTACCGGAGCAGCAAGCTGCTGACATCCATCATCGGTGTACGTCCGAATCCGACGAAGCCCATCGTGGGCCGGAACGCCTTTGCGCATGAATCCGGCGTCCACCAGCACGGCGTCATGGCCAACAAGGCAACCTACGAGATCATGACCCCGCAGGATGTCGGCATTCCGAACAACGAGATGGTGCTGGGCAAGCACTCCGGCCGCCACGCCTTTGTGGAACGGTTGGGTTACCTGGGCATTGAACTGTCCAAGCAGCAGGTCGACGAGGCCTTCCAGAAGTTCAAGGCTCTTGCGGACAAGAAAAAGATCGTTACCGACCGGGACATCGAGTCCATCGTCGGACGGAATATGGTGAAGTTCGACGGGAAATACCGGTTCAAGTACTTCGCCGTCAACAGCGCCACGGAAGTCGGCGCGACAGCGACCGTTACCCTGGAATGGGATGAAGGCAAAGCCTCCAAGCGCCTGGCCTGCATCGGCGAAGGCATGGTGGAAGCGTCCTTCGGCGCCATCGACCAGATCACCGGTCTGAGCCCGGAACTGCTGGAATACAACGTTCAGGCGGTTACCGAGGGCATCGACTCCCAGGGTGAAGTAACCTGCCGGATGTCTCTCGACGACATCACCGTGACCGGCAGCGGCGCCAGCACGGACATCATCGAGGCCAGCATGATGGCCTACATCGACGGCATCAACAAACTGGTTTATGAAATCGAGAAAAGAGGAGCTGAGAACTAATGGGGATGACAATGACGCAGAAAATCATTGCGGCGCACGGCGGCGTGGATTCCGTCAAGGCCGGGGAACTGATCCGGGTCAACCTGGATTTCGTCCTGGGCAACGACGTGACTTCACCGGTGGCCATCAATGAATTCGAAAAAGCCGGATTTGACAAAATCTTCGACAAGGAAAAAATCGCCTTTGTCATGGACCATTTTACACCAGCCAAGGATATCAATTCCGCGACCCTGGTCAAGCGGTCGAAGGAATTTGCCAAAAAATACGGCATCGTGAACTTCTTCGATGTCGGCGTGGTGGGCATCGAGCATGCTCTCCTGCCGGAAAAGGGACTGGTAGGCCCCGGCGAAATCATCATCGGCGCCGACAGCCACACCTGCACCTACGGTGCGCTGGGCGCATTCTCCACCGGTGTGGGCTCCACGGACATGGCGGCGGGCATGTATTCCGGCCAGGCCTGGTTCAAGGTGCCTTCGGCCATCAAATTCGAACTCACCGGCAAGCCGAATCCCTTTGTCAGCGGCAAGGACGTGATCCTGACCATCATCGGGATGATCGGCGTGGAAGGCGCCCGGTATAAATCCATGGAATTCACCGGCGACGGGCTGAAATACCTGACCATGGACGACCGGCTCTGCATGGCGAACATGGCCATCGAAGCCGGCGGCAAAAACGGCATCTTCGAAGTGGACGAAGTGACATTGAAATACGTAGAGGGCAGAGTGAACCGCCCGTTCAAATACTATTCCCCGGATCCGGATGCGGAGTACGACGAAGTCTATACCATCGACCTGTCCAAGATCGAGCCGACGGTAGCCTTCCCGCATCTTCCGGAAAACACGAAACCGGTTTCCGAAGCCGGCGACGTGGAGATCCAGCAGGTAGTGATCGGTTCCTGCACCAACGGCCGTCTCGAAGACATGAGAGCGGCGGCGGCGGTGCTGAAGGGCCGCAAGGTGGCGGACGGCGTGCGCTGCATCATCATTCCGGCCACCCAGGACATCTACCGCCAGTCCATGGACGAAGGATTGTTCACCATCTTCCTGGATGCGGGCTGCGCGATTTCCACCCCGACCTGCGGGCCCTGCCTTGGCGGTCACATGGGGATCCTGGCGGACGGCGAACGGGCCGTGGCCACCACCAACCGGAACTTTGTGGGCCGGATGGGCCACACCGGCAGTGAAGTGTACCTGGCCAGCCCGGCAGTGGCAGCCGCCAGTGCGGTAGCCGGAAAGATCGCGGAACCGAAGGACATCGGCATCACCGATCTGGAATATGCCAGAGGATAGGAGGGAGAATAACATGAAAGCAAAAGGAACTGTTTTTAAGTACGGTGATAATGTAGATACCGACGTTATTATCCCGGCAAGATACCTGAACATCACGGA
>JAFWFI010000142.1 GCA_017515705.1 Bacillota bacterium | reverse complement strand
TTTTCCGACGGATCCACGATGAACATCATGCCGACGCCCATGTTGAAGGTGGAGAACATGTCTTTCTGTTCGATTTCCGCGGATTTTGTGATATAGTCGAAGACCTTCGGAACGTCCCAGGTACCGACGTTGATCTTCACGCCCAGGCCTTCCGGAATGATCCGGGGGATGTTCTCGAAGAAGCCTCCGCCGGTGATGTGGATGATGCCGGCTGCGGTGATTTCCTTCGCCAGGGCCTTGCAGGCCTTGGTGTAGATCCGGGTAGGCCGCAGCAGGGCCTCGCCCAGGGTCTCGCCCAGTTCCTCTACATAGTCGGTGACTTTCAGGCCCATCTTTTCAAAGAAGACCTTGCGCACCAGGGAATACCCGTTGCTGTGGAAGCCGCTGGAGGCGATGCCGATCACCACGTCTCCTTCCTTGATCTTCGAGCCGTCGATGATTTTCGGCTTGTCGGCCACGCCCACGGCGAAGCCGGCCATGTCGTATTCGCCTTCGGAATAGAAGTCCGGCATTTCCGCGGTCTCGCCGCCCACCAGGGCGCATTCCCCCAGCACGCAGCCGTCGGCAATGCCCTTCACGATGTCGGCGATTTTTTCCGCCGTCACGTGTCCCGTGGCGATGTAGTCCAGGAAGAACAGCGGGGAGGCGCCCTGACAGAGGATGTCGTTGACGCACATGGCCACGCAGTCCTGGCCCACCGTATCATGACGGTCCATCAGGAAGGCGATCTTCAGCTTGGTGCCCACGCCGTCGGTGCCGGCCACCAGCACCGGTTCTTCCATCTCCTTCACATCCAGCCGGAACAGGCTGCCGAAGCTGCCCAGCCCCGTCAGGACGTTCTCGTTGAAGGTCTTTTTGACGTGGTCTTTCATCAGAGAGACGGCGCGCTGCCCTTCGACAGTGTCCACGCCGGCGTCTTTGTAAGTGATTTTGCTCATATCTTGCTCCTTTATAAGATTGGAGAGTGGAGATTGCAGATTGGAGAGATCCTTCGCTGCGCTCAGGATGACATCCATATCATTGTCATTCTGAGGCCAAAGGCCGAAGAATCTTCTTCCATCTTCTATCTACCCTCTTCAAGCTCTCTGTCGATTTTAAGAACGTCTTCCTCCATTTTTACCTTATACGCCTTGAACGCTTCCCGCAGGCCCGGGTCCTTGACGGACAGGATCTGCACCGCCAGCAGGCCGGCATTTTCCGCGCCGTCGATGGCAACCGTCGCCACCGGAACGCCCTTCGGCATCTGAACGATGGACAGCAGGGAGTCCAGCCCGTCCAGGGTGGAGCTCTTGATCGGGAGCCCGATCACCGGCACCGGGGTGTAGGCGGCGATAACGCCTCCCAGGTGTGCGGCCTTGCCCGCCGCAGCGATGATCACGTCGATCCCTTCCGCTTCCGCCGTCTTGGCAAACTGTTCCGCCGCCGCCGGAGTGCGGTGGGCGGAAATGACGCGGGTTACGTATTCCACGCCGAATTCCTTGAGAATTTTCTGGGTCCGTTCTACCACCGGCAGGTCGGATTTGCTGCCCATTACGATTCCTACTTTCATAGTTGTGCTTCCTTTCAGTCTTGAGATTGGAGATTGAAGATTGGAGAGATCCTTCGCTGCGCTCAGGATGACATCCATATCATTGTCATTCTGAGGACGAAGGCCGAAGAATCTTCTTCTATCTCCCATCTTCTATCTTCTATCTAAAATACTTCACGCCGGACTCGAAGATCTTCTGATCCATCCGTCCGATCACATTCTTGTACAAATTCTGTCCGATACGCTCGGAGTGTCCCATCTTCCCGAAGATCCGTCCGTCGGGGGAGGTGATCCCCTCGATGGCCCAGTCGGAATTGTTCACGTTGTAGAGCGGGTCGCCGGAAACCTGTCCATTCAGGTCCGCATACTGGGTGGCGATCTGGCCGTTTGCCTTCAGCTGCTCCAGCATTTCCGGTGATGCGATGAACCGGCCTTCGCCGTGGGATACCGGGATCGTGAAGACGTCGCCGGCTTCCACGCCCGCCATCCACGGAGACTTCACGGAAGCGATCCGGGTCTGTACCAGGGTGGATACGTGGCGGCCGATGGAGTTGTAGGTCAGGGTCGGGCTGTCCGGCTTCTGGTCGCAGATCTCGCCGTAAGGCACCAGTCCCAGCTTGATCAGCGCCTGGAATCCGTTGCAGATGCCCAGCATCAGGCCGTCCCGGTTCTGCAGCAGGTCGTTGACCGCTTCCAGCACCGCCGGGTTGCGGAAGACCGCGGTGATGAATTTCGCGGAACCTTCCGGTTCGTCCCCGCCGCTGAATCCGCCGGGGATCATGATCATCTGGCTGGCGCGGATCTCCTTCGCCATCCGGGCGATGGATTCTTCCAGCTCG
>JAFWFI010000014.1 GCA_017515705.1 Bacillota bacterium | reverse complement strand
GGAAACGAGCCCGTTATATACGCCCCAGTACATCGGCACTTTTCCCCAGTCGTCGATTTTATTGACATCGGCGAAATACTTGTCATAAGTGGCCGTAAACAGGGACTCCATTCCCTTCATGCCGCCGGAATAGCTGTACAGAATCTTCATGGCCTGCTGCCGGGACAGCTTGGTATTGGGTTCAAAACGGGCAGGACCCGTTCCGTTGACATACTGGTTTTCCACGCCCCAGGCAATGGCTTTCTGAAACTCCTCGATTTGTCCGGAGATATCGTTGAAAGGCGCCTCCGCAGAAGGCTCCGGACTCCCCGCCTGACGGTAAAGCACCGTCACGAACTGACCGCGGTTCACCGGATCATCCGGTCCGAAGCGGTTTTCGTCATAACCGCTGAATAAACCTCGGCTTACTGCCTTTGCGATATAGCTTTCTCCCCAATGGCCTTTCGTATCCCGGAAGGGACTCTGGGGATCCAGGATGTTTTTCGCGGAAGCCTTAAGCAGCGCTTCCGCCGCTCCGTCAGCCAGCCGGTCAACCGAGAAAACCGCCGCCGGTTCTTCCGCAACAGGTTCTTCTGCAACCGATTCTTCTGCGGCGGGCTCCTCCGCAAATGCAGCAGCCGTCCCTGCTATAAGTATGATGATCAATAATAGTGCTCCTGCTAACCGTTTCAACTTCCTGCCCCCTCCCAGGCTGGGTTCTTCATATAATCTATGACCCTATTTTACCACATTAAAGCGGTCTCTAAAATACCTGTAAAAGAAAAACAGCCGGGGATTATTCCCGACTGCTGTCTTCGTATTCCAGTTCAGAATAGTAGCGTTCGATCCGCATGGACAGTCCGTATTCCTTCCGGAGGGCCAGCACATCTTTCTTCATCAGCGAATTCTCATGGACGTTGATCGCGTCCTGGTCCCGCCACTGGTCCACCAGCATCACCGTTTCCCGGTCTGTTGCGGAATAGAAATACTCATACCGTTCGTTGCCGTCTTCCCGGCGGATCAGGGATGCCGCCCCGCTCTCTTCCATATCTCTCACGAAGCGACGGGCGCTCCCGTTGTCTCCCGTATAGTAAACGATCCTGGTAATGCTCATGGCTTCGCCCCCTTGCGTCTTTTTTCTTTATTGTACCATACCCGGCGCAAATGTACTACCCCCTGCCACAAAGGAACCAGGTACAGATAAACTCCTCCCAGCAGGCAGATCACCGGGGCGCCGATGGAATCCAGGGGCACCGTACCGGCGATGGACCAGGGGATCAGCGCTGCGATCATCACCACCGTATCTTCCAGATACAGCGCCAGGTATTCCTTCTTCAGTCCCAGCCGCTCGCAGAGCTGGTGAGTCAGCATGATGGCCAGGGTCTGGTTGCAGGAAATGGCGGAAGCCGGCACCGAGGTCAGGAGCACCGAATAAAAAGGATGGGTCTTTTGCGCCAGGCGGTTCAGTCCCGCTTCCATGAAGTCCAGCAGCCCCGTTCCCCGGAACAATCCGGAATAACAGGAGGCAATGCAGACGATGCAGGACACCCGGAGCATGGACAGGATCCCTCCGCCGTCCATCACCGCTGCTACCTGGGAGTTGGCTGCGTGAAAACCAAAGATCAGCGTCTTTAAAGCCGCCGTCACCGGCAGGTGCTGCAGGAAAATGGCGATGGGCAGAGCCGTGAGAATGCTGGCTCCCATGATCTTCCGGACGCCGACTCTCAAAAATGCCAGGATCAGAATGACCGCCGCAGGAAGCAGGCACAGGGGATGAATCGTGAATTCCGGTCGGAACAATCCGTACACGTCCACGGCGACGCCGCTTCCCCGGGTGGCAAAGCCGGCAATCAGGTAAATGAGGCAGCTGCACAAAAAAGGTACGAACGCCGTCCGCATCATCCGCCGGATATTCTCATAGATGTCCGTCTTCGTGATGTCGCAGACCAGCAGGCAGCTGGTAGACACCGGCGAGCACCGGTCCCCGAAGAAGGCCCCGGAAAGGATGGCGCCTCCCACCCAGAAGATGTCCATCTGCATGGTCCGCGCGATGCTCATGCAGATCACGCCAATAGTGGCTGCCGTTCCGAAGGAAGTTCCCGTCAGAAAGGACAGCCCGCTGCACAGCAAAAAGGTCAGCAAAAGAAACACCGCCGGGGTGATGAATCCCGAGGTGTAGCAGATGATGGAGGCGATGCAGCCGGAAGCGCGCCACAGGGCCGTCAGCATGCCGATGAAGAGGAAGGTGATCAGGATGTTGCTGACCGTCTTCACCCCCGACAGTGACATCTCCCACAGAGCTTTCCAGCTGTGTCCCCGGTATTTTCCGTACAGCAAAAACAACGCCAGGCCGATCAGCAGCGCGCCGATGACGGACTTCCCCGTCGCCACGCAGCCGATCAGCACCGCGCAGAAAAGAACAATAACTATCGCATTCATACACTCTACTCAAGAGAGATCCGATCCCTCTCCTCACTGCATCTCCGCCGCACCTTTATCCCCCTGAACGCAGCGAAGATTCTTCTCCTATCTTCTATCTCCAATCTTCAATCTTTAATCTTCAATCTTGAAAACAACCTCGATTCCCTTGTCCACGCCCTTCTTGAACTTCTCGCCGTCCTTCGCTTTCCCGACGATGCTGCCGTAATGAGTCGGGATCGCTGCCTTCGGCTTCAGGGCATTGACAAATCCCGCCGCTGCCTTCGCGTCCATGGTGTAGGTCCCACCGCAGGGCACCAGCACGATGTCGCAGTCCACCGCACGGCCTTCCGGCGTGTCGTCCATGTCACCACAGACATAGACTTTTTCGCCGCCGACTTCCACCACGTAGCCCAGCCATTCGTTGGATTTGGGGTGGAAGGGCTTCATGGGATTATAGGAAAGCACGGAGCGCACCTTCACCCCGCAGACCTCTTCTTCCCGGTCCGGCTTCATGAAAACGCAGTCCTTTTCCGGGATCTTGGCTTTTTTCAGGTCCTTTTTGCAGGTTTTCGGCGCCACATACACCGTACCCTCCTTCGCCAGTTTCCGGAAATCCTCCGGTGAAAAATGGTCGTAATGACTGTGTGTGAAGAAGATCACGTCCGCATCATGGACTTCCTCTTTCACGTGGAAGGGGTCGAAATACAGCACCTTCTCTCCGCCGATGCGGATGCTGCTGTGCTCGTTGATGGTGATTTCATTGATCAGTTCCATAGTTACTCTCCTTTGTTTTCTTCCAGCAGCCGGGAATAATAGCCGCTGCACTGGTACAGTGCTGCCGCCGGGTTGTGCCCCAGCACCCGGTCCTTGGCAATCAGGGTCGTCACCGGCGCTTCGGAATATTTATAAAACAGGCTGTCATGGCCCACGCAGAGTCCTACCGCCACGTTGAAGTCCGTGCCTTCCCGGTTCAGCAGCTTCGCCTGAAGAATGGGATTGCACATCACCGGTCCGGGACCCTTGCCTAGGTACGCTTCTTCCGGAATGCCGATTTCCGTCTTGTTCACCGATCCCGCCTTGCAGGCCGCCCCGTAAACCTCGAAGCCTTTCTTCCGCAGGATGCGCGCAAAAATCCGGCTTTCTTCGATGAGCCCCACGCAGGTGGCGATGCCGATCTTGCGGTAGCCCATCCGCCGGGCAAATTCCGCAATCTCTTCCACCCGGGTGTATTTCATGTAGAATTCCGCTTCCACTTCTGCCGCCGTCACGGCCATTCGGTGGTTCTCCGGCTCTTCATACAGCGCCATCACTTCCCGGGCTTCCTCCTCCGTCAGCGCCGCTGTCGGGCAGAATTCCGGATAAACGCTGTTCCTTTTATTGCAGTTCAATATGCCGCAGTCCACGCAGCTGAGTTCCTTCTTCTCCATCGGGCCTCACACCTTTCGGGTTTCCTAATCTTTCTGTGATTTCATCCTACCATAGTTTCCTTAAAAATCCAAGAGTGTTCCCGTCGGCAGAAGATTGACCTCTCCGAAAAAATGAGATATGATGTGTTTTAGAAAGTAAACCCTTCAGGAGGTATGAGAGATGAATAAAACATTACGTGAAATGAACCGAGAGGAACTGTTCTGTGTACTGACAGGCTCCGGCGGCGCCCTGGAAAAAGCCCAGCTGCAGACCATTATCGAAGAAGTCATGAAGCGCCGGGGAATCCACCATATCGGTGAAATCGGCCCGGAAGTGCACTTGGAAGAACTGGTGAAAGAATATTACGAAAAAGAAGAATAATAAACAAAGCCGACCCTTTAAAAGGGTCGGCTTTTTGTCGTTCATTATTGATTCATCAGCCAGTTCCGGATGCCCTGGTGCATGCCTTCCGCCAGGATCTCCCGGTATTCGTCCGTGGCCAGCTTCGCATCTTCCTCGTCATTGCTTAAAAAGCCCATCTCCACCAGAATCACCGGCACTTCCGACCAGTTGAACCCCGTCAGGTCTGTCCGCACAACGATTCCGTGGTCTTCCGCTCCGGTTGCGTCAATGAGCGCATCGTGCACCGCTTCCCCCGCCGAACGGCTGGGCTCCATGATCGCGGGCGTGCCCAGAAGATTGCCCTCCGGCACCAGTACGGAAATCCCGTGGATGCTCTTGTTGTCCGACCCGTCGGCATGGATCCGCACGCATAGGTTTGCCCCGGCTTCGTTGGCCATCTCCGCCCGCTCGATATTGGAGACCGTAGCCTCATGAGTGGTCCGGGTCATGATCACCGTAGCGCCGTCCGCTTCCAGCTTCGCCTTCAGCTTTTCTGCCACCGCCAGGTTCACCTCTTCTTCCGTCTGGGAATTCCCCACAGCTCCGCTGACGTAAGCGGGCTTTGTCTCTGAGGATTTGGGAGACACCGCTTCCTGCTTGCTGGCGGAGGCGATTCCATGGCCCGGGTCCAGGCAAATGGTGAAACCGGTCAGGCTCCCGCTGCTCTCTTCTGAAAGGGCTTCTCCTGTTGATGGCGTTTGGCTGCTTTCTTCCACAGCAGTCCCGGTTTCCGGCTCATCCGTCGGCGCAGTTTCCACGTCTTCCAGTAAAAATGGATTATGGCACCCGCAGCACAGAATTACTGCAAGCAGCATCGCTGCCGCCAGTCCGAAAACCTTATGATTCCTTTGAAAGACGCCCCGGGATCTGCCCCCGGAGCGCTTTGTCATTCGTTGCTTCTTCAAGTCTCTTCTCCCGTCCTATTTCCAGCCCATATCCTTTTCATACTGAACAATGGTGGCCACATTGGCCTTTTCGACCTTATTCATCCGGGACATTGCAACGGACTGGGTGCAGGAATTGTCCCGCACATACCAACTCTTGTTTCCGAAATAATTCTTCCACCGGGCGGTCTGGAAAGCGTACCCGTGACGGGCATAAATCTCGTTCCGGATCGCCGCCACCGTATCGCTGTCATATCCGCTCAGGTCCGCATAGGTGATGTACTGGCTGTCCGTGGGCCACAGATATCCGCCGGACTTGACGCTGGAATAATAGCTTCCGGACGCATAACCCGTGCCGTAGTAATAATAGTTGTTCACGGTCTGGGGCTGCGAAGCCTGCGCCTGCTGCTCTGCCGCCGCATTCGCCTGCTCCTGGGCCTGCTGTTCCTGGACCTGCTGTTCCTGCGCCTTTTTGTTTTCTTCCTGCGCTTTGATGGCTTCCTGCTTGGCCTTTTCCGCCTCCGCTTCCGCCTGGGCAACCTGCGCCTCCATCTGTGCGACCTGGGCTGCCTGCTTGCTGTGCGTCAGTGACGTAAACGCCAGGATCCCGGCTACCAGCACCAGCGCCGCAGCAGCAATAATAGCAATGATCACTCCGGTGCTCAGGCCTTTCTTTACCGCCTGCACCGGCTCGTCGTATTCTTCATATTCGTATTCTTCCTCCGGAGCCGCTCCCCCGACCGGCTCGCCACAGTGGGGACAGAACGCCGCTCCGTCCCGGACTTCTTTTCCGCATTTACTGCAATACATATTCTTTCTCCTTTCGCCACCCAAAACCATTGGAATTGTCTTTACCTGTTTATTATCTCATATTTCAATCCATTCTTCCATATATAAAATGAAAAATCCTGCGGCAGCGGAGAACCTCCCCTGCCTTGAAAACAACCGTTTCGGCTTGTATAATAATAAAAAAAGATGAAACCATCCGATTCCCTGAGGAGGTGCTCCCATGAAAACCATCCAGAAACCATTCCGACTGTTTTTTGTTTTGCTGTTGTCGGCCATGATGGTCCTGGCGATGATCCCGCCCCTGGCGGTCTCTGCCGAACCTTCCGAATATACCATTCCGGACGGACAAACCGTAGACCTGAGCAGCCTGCCGAGTTCAGCAGACGTGAAGCTCGCCGGCAGCGCTGTCATCCTGATCGACTGCAACAAGACCCTGAACAGCATTACTTACACCGGCAAGAATTATACGACGGATACCCTGACATTCAAACCGAAAGGCACTGCCTATGTGCTGCACGTCTCCGAGAGTGTAGCGGTCCCGAATCTGACCGTCGATGCTGCCAACACCATTTATTTCGAGAATAATCTCTATGTGCAGCGAAGCCCCAGCGACCATGGGGAGACGGGCACGCTCCTTTTCAAGAACGGTGAAGTCCATATCTGGGGCGACGTGGAATACGGCAAGAAACTGGAAATCTCGAAACCGGCCTACATCACCGTCGGCGGGGGCATCAACACCTGGAATTCCGCCACCAACTCCTACTATATCCAAACCGGCGGTACCATG
>JAFWFI010000141.1 GCA_017515705.1 Bacillota bacterium | reverse complement strand
GGCGGCGCTCATCTCCGCAGCCCGGCACGTTCCACGTGCCTCTGGTTCGTCCGTCTATACGAAAGAAGTCCTTCTGCACGGAGTGCAGAAGGACTTCTTTGGCAGGGGCAGAAGGACTCGAACCCTCGGCACGTGGTTTTGGAGACCACTGCTCTACCAACTGAGCTATGCCCCTATATTGTTTTCAACAAATGAAATAATACACGAACGCCGAATCAAAGTCAAGTTTTTTTACAAAAAAGTGACAAGAAGCGGATGCCCCTTTTGGGACATCCTCCTTTATTTTTGAAACAAAAGACCTATAAAAAACTTGTCCGGTCCCGGTTCCTGCGCAGGGGACAGTCGGAGTAAGAGATCTTCTCCGCCAGGGAAGCCAACTTGTTATCCCTCAGGTAATCCTGCAGGATGGGCATGGACTGGGTGGATTCCGGACCGATGATGATCTCCGTGATCAGGTCCTCCACCACCAGGCCTTCCCGCATGCACATGAACTTCAGGTTCAGCGGATAGTACTTCTTGATCCGCTCCCGGGAAACGTGGTAGCTGGGTTTTACGTCAAAGTATTCCTTCCCGAAGGGCGACACCACCAGCCGGACCTCCCTTTCCGCCGAAAAGGACGGATGCTTGAAGGCCGCCGAGCATACCCAGGCGGAATTCAGGGCATCCCTCACCGCCGGATCTTCTTCAGAGATATTCTCCATGGGCTCCAGCAGACGGTAAAAAACCTCCACCAGTTCGTGTTCCCCCAGGTCGTCCTCATTCCGGTAGTACACGGTTTTCAGGGCGACCGCTCCTACCGTGATCTTTTCCATCAGGTCCCGCCGGAACCCGATGCTGACGCCCCTGCCCTGGAAGCCGTACCGCTCCCACTGGGAAGCGTCGTCCCGGAAAAGCGAAAAGCATGCGGCATAGCCGGAATAAAGGAACTCCCGCTCCAGTTCCCTGCGGAAGAGTTCCCGCACCTGAAACGCCTTTTCCTCCCTGCCGGCACGGAGGAACCGATCCTCCACCGCGTCGCAGAGTCCCCGCATGAAGAGACGCATTTCGGAAGCGTCATTCATATTCAGCACATTGTTGAGCCGCAGCTCCGAATTCATCAGGATCCCGTCCAGGGCCTGGAAATCCGTATAATGATACAGAACGCTGTTATTGTTCCTCATATTGCCCCTCCGTAGTTAAAAGAATGACAACTGATCGGTCTTGGGAATGCCTTTCAGCACGCCGCTGTCTTCCAGGGCCTTCACCGCCGTCCGGTTCAGCCCGGTCCGTTCCTTCATCTGCTCGATGGAGAAAAACTCGCCGTTTTCCTGGATGTCGCTGTACAGGGACCTGGCCGCATTTTCACCCACGCCCGACAACGCCGAGAAGGGAGGCAGGACTTTGCCCTCCGATACTTTGAACTGGACCGCATCCGATTCCTTCAGGCTCACCGGCTTGAACTCGAATCCCCGGCAGTACAGTTCCACCGCCAGATCCATCACCGGCAGTTCCGCCAGTTCTTTCGGCGTGGCCGCCTTGCCTTTTTGCTCCACTTCTTCCTTGTGGGCCAGGATCGCATCCACGCCCTGCAGGATCACTTCGTAATTGAAATCATTCACCTTCATGGTGAAATAGGCCGCATAGAACGCCTGAGGGTAATGGACCTTGAACCAGGCGATCCGGTAGGACAGCATCACGTAGGCCACCGCGTGGGCTTTGGGGAACATGTACTTGATCCGGCGGCAGGACTCGATGTACCATTCCGGCACGTCATTCTCCTCCATGTATTCCGCCTCGTCCTCCTTGACGCCCTTGCCCTTCCGGACGTTTTCCATGATCTTGAATGCCCTGGAGGGTTCCAGGCCCTTCTTCAGCAGGTAATTCAGGATATCGTCCCGCACCGAGATCACGTCCTTGAATTCCGCCGTCCCACTGAGCACGATCTCCTGGGCGTTGTTGAGCCACACGTCCGTGCCGTGGGACAGTCCCGCGATCTTGATCAGGTCCGAGAAGGTCTTCGGCTTTGTATCCTCCAGCATCTGCATAACGAAGCTCGTGCCGAATTCCGGGATCCCCAGGCTCCCCTTGGTTCCCGGGAAACGGTCGTCCACCAGGCCCAGCGTATCTGTTCCCAGGAACAGCCCGTTGACCCGGTCGTCCCGGAGGGGCACTCCCATGGGATCGATGCCGGTGATGTCCTTGAGCATCTTGATGATGGAGGGACCATCGTGGCCGAGTATATCCAGCTTCAGCAGGTTCGCATCGATGGAATGATAGTCGAAATGAGTGGTGATGATATCCGTACCGGTGTCATCCGCCGGATGCTGCACGGGGCAGAATTCGTGGATGTCGTTTTCCTTGGGCACCACAATGATGCCGCCGGGGTGCTGGCCCGTGGTGCGCTTGACCCCCACGCAGCCTTTCGCCAGCCGGTTCACTTCCCACTTGCTGACGGGCTGGCCCAGTTCCTCGTAGTATTTCTTGACGAAACCGAAAGCGGTCTTGTCTGCCACGGTGCCGATGGTGCCGGCCCGGAACACGTGTTCCTCCCCGAAGAGTTCTTCGATGTATTTATGCGCCGTGGGCTGGTATTCCCCGGCAAAGTTCAGGTCGATGTCCGGTTCCTTGTCCCCCTTGAATCCCAGGAAGACCTCGAAGGGGATGTTGAATCCTTCTTTGATATATGGCGTGCCGCAGACCGGGCATACCTTGTCCGGCAGGTCCACGCCGCAGTCCGCCTCTTCCCCGTGGTCGAAATCCGAATGTTTGCACTTTGGGCAGATGTAATGGGGCGGAAGCGGATTGACCTCCGTGATCCCGCTCATGGTGGCCGCCAGGGAGGACCCGACCGAGCCCCTGGACCCGACCACATAGTCGTCCGACAGGGATTTCGCCACCAGCTTGTGGGCGATGATATACATCACGGAATACCCGTTTCCGATGATGGAATTCAGTTCTCTTTCCAGCCGTTTTTCCACGATCTCCGGCAGGGGATCCCCGTAAATGCTGTGGGCTTTCGCAAAGCACATATCCCGCAGGTCCTGCTCGGAATTCTCGATTTTCGGCGGGTATTTTTCCCGCGGCACCGGACGGATCTCCCCGATGCTGTCCGCGATCTCTTTCGGGCCTTCGATGACCACTTTCCGGGCCATCTCCTCGCCCAGGTAGGCGAATTCCTCCAGCATCTCGTCCGTGGTCCGGAAATACAGTCCGCTTTCGCCTTCCACGTCTTCAAAGCCCATGCCCTTCATGAGGATCTGCCGGTAGATGGCGTCCTCCGGCTCCAGGTAATGAGTGTCCGAGGTGGCGGCTACGGGCTTGCCCAGGTCCCGGGCCAGGTCGATGATGGTCTTGTTGATGGCGATCAGATCTTCTTCGCCGTGCAGCCGTCTTTCCTCGCCTTCCGTCAGGAAGAGATTGTTTTCCCTCGGCTGCACCTCCAGGTAATCGTAAAAGGCCGCGGTCTTCAGGCTTTCCTCATAGCTCTTGCCGGCAAGGATGCCCTGATACACTTCCCCGGCCTGGCAGGCGCTGCCGATGAGCAGCCCCTCCCGGTACTGCATCAGCACCGATTTCGGGATCCGGGGCCGCCGGTAGAAATAGTCCAGGTGAGACAGACTCACCAGCTTGTACAGGTTCTTCAGGCCCTCCTGGGTCTGAGCAAAGAGGATCACATGGTAGCTCGGCCGGCTCTTGATCACATTCTGGATCCCGTGCACTTTATCCGCCTCGGTGAGGCTGCTGAAACCGGCCTCCTCCAGGATGTCCATGAGTTTCAGCAGGATCATCGACGCCACCCAGGCGTCGTCGTCCGCCCGGTGGTGGTGGGTCTGGCTGATGTCCAGGTGACGCGCCACCGCCGCCAGGTTGTGCCGTTTTAAATCAGTCAGCAGCGACCGGGACAAGTACAGTGTATCCACTTCCCGGTTTTCGAAAGGCATGCCGAATTTACCGGCTTTCTCCCGGATAAAGGACATGTCGAAGGAGGAGTTGTGGGCCACCAGCACCGCATCCCCGCAGAACCGCAGGAACTCCGTTAAAGCGTCCCGGATCCCGGGCGCGTCCTGCAGCATTTTATCCGTGATATCCGTCAGTTCCGTGATCCGCTCCGGCACGGGAATGGATGCATGGACGAAGGTCTGGAAGCGCTCCTGCACTTCCCTGTCCTTCACCCGGACCGCGCCGATCTCGATGATCTGGTCGCTGACCGGCGAAAAGCCCGTGGTCTCGATATCGAACACCACGAATTCCGAATCCAGCGGAATCGGATCGGCTTCCTCCATATCATTTACCAGGTAGCCTTCCATCCCGTAAAGGATCTTTATATTCTTCCCTTTTTTCGCCAGTTTTTCCGCTTCATCCATAGCTTCCGGGAATGCCTGGACCACGCCGTGGTCCGTGATGGCAATGGCCTCATGTCCCCATTCGGCCGCCCGCCGCACCAGTTCCTTCGGGTCCGTCATCCCGTCCATCTTGCTGAGCTTGGTGTGGGCATGGAGCTCGATGCGCTTTTCCGCCGCCGTATCCATCCGCCGACGGTCTTCCGACTCGCCGGAATAACTGAGTTTCCGGGCTATGAACACATTGCTCTTTTCGAATTCATCAAACTGCAGGTCGCCGGAGACCAGCACCGTGCAGCCCCTGTGCAGCTTGCCCGGCATTTTCTCCGCCTGCTTTGGAGTCAGGAATTTCTTGACCAGGATCGTTTCCGTATAGTCCGTCACCTGCATCGTCAGCAGGGACTTCCCGCTCTTGAGTTTCCGGGTCTCCATGGTGAGCACGACGCCCTCGATCTCACTGCGGCCCGCCGAGATCCTGAGGTTCCGGATCCGGGTCGTGCCGTTTTCCCTGGGCCCGGGCACCGCTTTCGGGCGGATGACCTCCACCAGGTTCTCGTACCGGAAATCCATCCGGACTTCCCGGACGCCGGGAATGTTCTGGCAGATGGAATCCTTCACCACGTCCAGCACATAGGAGGGCACCACAAAATTCGAGGTCAGACTGATTTCCAGCCTGCCCTCGCTTTCTTCAAAGACTGCCCGGTCCACCTGAAGCCGAGGCGTCTCCCCCTCCGGGAATCCCAGTTCTTTTGCGTCGATGTATCTCAGTATCAGTTCTTCCATACTGTCTTTTCCTTTGTTGGTTACATAGTGCGGATCAGGTCCATCAGCAGTTCGATGGCCTTCTCCGTATCGGCGGTTTCCAGGATCTCACCCCGGCAGAACACCGCTGCCCGGTCCTTCCCGAAGGCGAGTCCGCAGTCCGCTTCCTTCGCTTCCCCCGGACCGTTCACTTCGCAGCCCATCACCGCCACCGTCAGATCCTTGTCGATGCCGTCGGTTTTCTTTTCGATCCGGTCCACGATCTCCGCCAGGTCCACCTTCGTCCTGCCGCAGGTGGGGCAGGAAACCAGGTTGATGCCGAAGGCGCGGCAGCCACAGGCTTTCAGAATCTCCTTCGCCGCCCCGATCTCATTGACCGGGTCCCCGGTGAGGCTCACCCGCAGGGTATCGCCGATCCCGCCGAGTAGAAGCGCTCCCAGACCGGCGGCGGACTTGACCGTGCCGCTCCGGACGCTGCCGGATTCCGTGATCCCGATGTGGAAGGGGTAATCCACCTGCTCCCTCAGGATCTGATGGGCAGCATAATTCAGCCGTACGTCGGAGGATTTCATGGAGACCACGATGTCGTGAAATCCCATGGCTTCCACCCGCCGGATGTTCCGAAGGGCGCTCTCCGCCAGCCCTTCCGCCGTGACGCCGGCGTATTTCTCCACCAGGTCCTTTTCCAGGGACCCGGAGTTGACTCCGATCCGGATGGGGACCGAGCGTTTCTTCGCCGCCTCCACCACGGCCAGGACCTTGTCGTCATCCCCGATGTTGCCGGGATTGATCCGCACCTTGTCGGCGCCGGCTTCGATGGCCGCCACCGCCAGCCGGTAGTCGAAATGGATGTCCGCCACCAGGGGCAGGGAAATCCTTTCCCGGATCTTCTCCAGGGCCGAAGCCGCTTCCATGGTGGGCACAGCGCAGCGGATGATCTCGCAGCCGGCTTCCTCCAGCCGGAGGATCTGGTCCACCGTCTCCCGTACGTTTTCGGTTTTTGTATTCGTCATGGACTGTATGCTCACCGGCGCGCCCCCGCCGATGGGAACGCCGCCGCAGAGAATCTGTCTCGTTTCTTTCATGCTCTCACCTATTTAATTATAAACTGATGGATATCCTTCACCGTGATCAGCACCGCCAGCAGCATCAGCAGGAGGAAGCCGATGTAATGGATCCGGCCTTCGATTTCGGGGTTCAGCTCTTTCCGCGTGATCGCGCACAGCAGCAGGAATACCAGCCG
>JAFWFI010000140.1 GCA_017515705.1 Bacillota bacterium | reverse complement strand
GCCTGTACCGGACCCGAAGCATCCTGGCACTGATCGCGGGAATCGGTGTATTCTGCGTTACATTCGCGGCGGTGGCCTGGGGCCTGCAGGAGTTCGGTGACGAAGAGGGCAGCCTTTTTCAATATTTTACCGTCCTGTCCAACCTTCTGGCGGCTGTCGGAGCGGCCTTTATGATTCCCTTCGCAGTGGAAGGGATTCGGAAAAAACGGTTCCTGCTGCCCAAATGGGTGGTTTTGCTCCAGTACAGCGGCGCAGTCTGTGTGGCCATTACCATGATTTCGACGCTGCTGATCATCGTTCCCACCCAGGGAGTGGAAGAGGGCCTTACGGGAATGAATTTCTGGCTGCATCTCATCAGCCCGCTGCTGACGGTCATCCTGTTTCAGATGGCGGAGACCGGGGTGTCCATCACCCGCAGGGAGATGTTTCTGGCTTTGGTTCCCTATTGGATCTACATGTCCGTGTATTTTGTCATGGTCTACCTGGTGGATCCGCAGCAGGGAGGTTGGGCGGACATCTATAATACAAAAGGTATTCTTCCGCCCTGGGCTGTAGCGCTGATGATGTTTGTTCTGGGGCTGGTCACGGCGATCGTCCTCCGGTGGATCCAGAACCGTCGGGCGAGGAGCAGCCGGGCACGGATCGTCCGGCTATGGAACGAGGAAATGGACAGCACAGAGCTGAAGATCGAAGCCTTTGGCCTGGGGAGATACATGGGCCTTCACGGCTCCGGCGGGGAACTCTCCGTTCCCCTGGATATCTTCGAAATGATGGCGGAACGCTATGATGTGACCCTGCCGGAACTGATCCGTGCCTTTACCAGGGGTGCTCTGGACGGCAGGGAAGAAAAAACCGACAAATGAGACCGGGAATAGTGTCCCGGAACACAATCAGCACCGCGTAATGCAATATAACAAACGGTAAACCAAAAGCAGAAAGGAGGATACTATGAAAAAGAAAAAACTGCTGTCAGTATTGCTCACGCTCGTATTGGTGGTGACACTGATGCCGGCGATGACCTTCACCAGCCAGGCCAAGGCGGATTATTCGGTGAGCACCATGGCGCAGCTGAAATCCTACATGGAAAGCGATGGCGCGAACTGTGCGGTACTGCAGAAAGACATCACCGGCCATGCGGACGGCGATTACAAATTCTGGTGTACGATCAAGGGCACGAAGTGGATCGACATGAACGGCCACAGCATCAGCATCAGCAATGACAACAGCCGGGAGTACAGCACATTGTTCCATGTACCGGAGGGAGCGGACCTGACGGTGTATGACAGCACGAAGTCGGGCAAGGGCAATATCCATTTCGACGGGTATATCAACGATTCCGGCAGTTACCGGGACCGGAGTATTTTCGAAGTCGACGGGATCCTGACACTGACCGGAGTAACTGTAGAGGCCGGACGGTCCAAGAGCTTTTATGATGCGGCACATGCCAGGACCGTATATAAACAGATCTTCGGGGCGGCTGTCTCCGCCAATAAAGGGAGCAAGGTTTTTGTGACTGCTAGCACCCTTTACGGAAGAGGGAACAACTATACCACTATTGTAGCGCCGTCTTATGGAAGAAATGCCGGAATCAAAGCGTTTTCCGGGTCAACGGTCTATTTCAACGATGGACAGATCAAAGCCAAGGGCGGTGCCAACTGTTTCAATATTTACGGCGATGCAACCGTAGATGTATTGAACGGGACCTTTACCTGTGACAAGCTGGATGCCATCAAATGCGACGGCAAGACCACCAACGGCATCGGAAGGGGAAGGGTCGGCCTGTCGGTGGACGATGTGGGCAATTATGCAACCGTCGCCAGTCGGAGTCCGGCAAGCGGTAATCTGAGGGATACGACCAGCCTGACGATCGCCCCGGCAGGAAACGGGGACGGTACGTTTACCGCCAAAAGCGGCGACCAGGTTCAGGAAAACGGCGTCACAGTGAACCGTTTGCTTGCTTCAAAGCCGGAAGCGGCACTGGACATTTTCCTGAAGAATTCCATGGGGTATTATTTCCATGAGGTGAACCCCGCTACTCTTGGGGTGGATTACGTCCGGAATTACACCATGAAGCTCTATCAGAACGGCTCCCTGGTGAAATCCAAAGGCCCCTTCAGCACGTCGCTGAGGACCTTCAATGTGAACCAGATCTTTGACGGCTTTACTCCCGTCAAAAATACGACTTATAAACTGGTGTGTGAGTTTGACCAGGTCCTGAATAACAAAGTCCATGCAACCGGCAGATCGAGCGATTTCTATTTCAAGGTCGTGGATGATGTGGCGCTGCCGGTGATCACCTCCCAGTCGCCTTCGGACATCTACTATGACGAAGGGAATACCGTCAACATTCAGATCAATGCCACCGGGACAGGCCTGGAATATACATGGCAGTATCTGGACGGAAACTATTGGAAGACGATGCCGGATAAGACCAGCAGCCTGAAACTGGAGAATGTGCCGGCTTCCTGGGACGGCCGGGCGTACAAATGCGCCGTCTCCAACAGCAGGGGAATCACTTACTCCGAGAAAATGACGCTGCACCTGAAGACGAAAAAGATTGAGAAGATCGATCTGGCCATCGATGCACCGGTCCACGGCGTGCCGCTGGACTTTACGGCGGAAACTTCCACACCGGGATGCAAGGTGGTCAAAGTCGAGTGGAATGTGCTGATGGGAGACGACCTGACTCCGGGAGCCACGCCGCTTTCCGGACAGACTCTGTACGCAAACATCTATGTACAGGAAAACGGAGCCCAGTTCGCAGATAATGCAGCGGCTTACGTAGGCACCACGAAACATTCGACCAAGTCCTATCCGGCAACGAACCAGCTGCGCTTCGGCTTCTCCTATACCGTCAAGCCTTCTCCTTCGGGGGATGCAGCCATCGACACGGTGTGGATGCAGGTGCCGGAACCGGCAGTGGGCAGCAAGCCCGGATACCTGACCATCATCAATGACGGACCTTACATTGACGCTTTTGCCCGGGATGTGCGCTGCGATTACGGCTCGACGGAATGGTACTGCGACGGGCAGAAGATGAGCACGAGCGACACCTTCCAGGCCGGAAAGGTCTATAAAGTCCAGTGTACCCTGACCCCCAGAAAAGGCTGGGCCTTTACCGGAGGCAGCCGTGCGGAAGTGAACGGCGAGCTGATGGATTCGAAAGCAAGCGGAACGAACCTGGTGGTTTCCAAAACCTATGTCATGGATGAGGACTCGGATCCTTCCGGAAAAACCAATCCCTTCGTGGACGTCTATGAAAGCGATGAATACTACGATGCGGTGATGTGGGCTTATTATTCGGATCCCCAGATCACCAACGGTATGGACGCCACCCATTTCGGGCCGAAGCTGACGGTTACCAGGGGCCAGTGCGTGGCCTTCCTGTGGCGGAGCATGGGCTGCCCGGAACCCTCGAGCAGCTACAACCCCTTCGTGGATGTTCCCGAATGGCAGTACTACTATAAACCGGTGCTGTGGGCGGTGGAAAAAGGCATCACCAAGGGCACGACGGCAACGACCTTTGACCCGGATGCTACTCTGAGCACCCAGCACATCGTTACCTTCCTGTACCGGACGAAGAATCCGGGAATGGACGGATGGGATGGCGATGCAGCCCAGTGGGCATGCCAGCCATACGCCGGCAGGCCCTTCGGCGTGGACATCGAAGTCAACAACTGGACACCCTGTCCGCGGTGTGACGTGGTACTGTTCCTCTACCGCAGTGCCGCGAAAGG
>JAFWFI010000139.1 GCA_017515705.1 Bacillota bacterium | reverse complement strand
ACGAATATCATCCGGGAAAAGACGGGGATAGACTATGAGGGCATCGATCAGAACAACGCCCGTCCGCCCGTACGTCCGATTCCGCTGGATGCATTAGGGGAGGGAGAAGCATGAGTTACGATTTTGCAACATATGATAAAAACTATCATACCGAGGCCGATGTGGTCGTAATCGGCGCCGGTATCTTCGGCCTGTCCACAGCGTATTTCCTCAGCAAGATGGGGAAAAAGGTTATCGTGGTTGAAAAGAAGGATGTCGGCTCCGGGGCTTCCGGCTCCAATGAAGCCTGGGTATGGCTCTCGACCCGTACCAGAGAAGTTCTTCCTTTCGTACGTTTCAGCCAGCAGTTCTACACCAATATCGAAGAAACCATCGGTTACGATGTAGAGTACAATAACTGCGGCGGTTACATCATCGCTGAATCCCAGGAAGAAATGGATTTCCTGGCCAAATACTGCGAACAGCGCTGGAAAGACGGACTTCCGGAAATCCACATGATCGGACAGGAAGAATTCCATAAACGGGAAAGAGGTTACTCCCCGCATGTAATGGGCGGTACCTACAACCCGCTGGACGGCTGTGTCAACTCCATCCTGGTCTGCGTAGGCTTTGCTTCCGCTGTTCGGGACCTGGGCAATGAAGTCTGGACGAAGACGGATATCACAGCCATCAACCTGAAGGGCAAGAAAGTCCATGAAGTGGTCACCAACAGAGGGACCATCCGGACAGACTGCGTCGTCAACGCGGCAGGAAGTTGGGCAGCAGATATCGGTAAGCTGGTCAACGTCGATGTTCCGTGTAAGCCGGAACGAATGACCGTTCTGGTAAGCGAACCGGTTGCGCCATACATCAACAACGTATCGATGACCGGTAAATACCTGCTGGACGAACTCAATAAAGCGGAACAGGCTGCAGCGGCGGAAACCGGTGAAGCGGAAGCATCCGCTGTATATGTATACACCCAGATGAAGAAGGGCAACCTGCTTCTGGGCAGTACCGAAGACTTTGTCGGCTATGACCGGAGAGTCAATTTCGAAAACCCGAAAGCCATTGCAAAGGTTATCGGCGACATCAACCCTGAAATCAGGGACAAGAAGGTCAACATCATCCGTGCATTTGCAAACTTCTTCCCCTTTACCATGGACAACAACCCAATTATGGGTCCTGTTCCCGGTGTGGAAGGCTTCGTGATGGCTACCGGTCTGAACGGCGGCGGCATGGCAATCGGTATCGGCGCAGGCTATACGACTGCACAGTACTGCGCATTCAAGGAAACCCATTTCCGGATCGATTACTTCGACATCCAGCGTGAATCGCTGTGGAAGTAAAAATCACTGATGAAAGGAGTTGTCGGAATGTTTAAGAAAGCGTTCTATCATCCGGGAGAGACTCCCGATCCGAACGGTCCGGCTTATTCACCAGCAATCTGCGTGGACATGGGTGAACGGAAAATGATTTTCATGACAGGGCAGATCCCGGTGGATGCAGAAGGAAACGTGGTATTCCCCGGCGATGCTGCTGCTCAGGCTGAATACACTTTCGATAAAGCAGACAAGCTTCTCAATGAAATGGGAGCAAGCCTGAAAGATGTAGTGAAGGCTCAGATTTTCGTGGATAACGTGGATGACTGGCCGGCGATTGCACCCGTCCGGAACAAAGTTTTCGCGGAAAACAAACCGGTAAGCACCGTTGTGGAAATCGTACGCGGTACCGACCCGGGCTGCCTGCTGGAACTGGATCTGATTGCGATCATTTAGAAGTCATTTGGATAGTTTTTTCCCTAAAGAATGTGGAATCCCCCGGTGCACTTGTTTTCGTATCGGGGGATTCTCATATTTGGCTGAATGACCTGAAAAGGAAAGGGCGCAGCAATGTCTGAAAACCGAAACCGGGGTGCTCCCGTGAATCCAGAAAAAAGAACGCATAAGTTCCCCGTTTATTATTTGTACGGACTGGGTACCATGCTGATCTGGTCTTCCACGTTTTCTTTTACCAAGGTCAGCCTGGAGGCATTTTCTGTGCCGATGCTCAGCATCCTGCGATTTATTTTTGCGGGACTGTTCATGCTGGCCTTTGCCTGCATCAAACGGATCGGCCTGCCGGACAAAAGAGACATCCCGTGGTTCCTGCTGGCGGCTGCCGTTGGTTTCAGCGTTTACCAGCCCGTTTTCAATAAGGGCATGAACATGCTGACTTCGGCCACCGCCTGCATCGTCATCGTTACCGCACCTGTGATAACCGGGGTATTTGCACTGATTCTGTTCGGAGAAAAAATCCGGATCGGCGGATGGATCGGCATGGCCATCTGCTTTACGGGAATCGTGATCCTGATGCTGTGGAACGGTGTGCTGTCCATTAACACCGGAATCGTCTGGATGTTTGGAGCAGCCTGTTTCCTGGCTGCCTACACACTGATCCAGCGGAAGCTGACCCGGAAATATACTGCACTTCAGTCTACAGCCTACAGCATCATCATCGCTGCAGTCATGCTGTTGTTCCTGCTGCCGTTTACCGACCCGAAGGAACTGGCGATAGCCACACCGAGACAGTGGATGTCTACCGTATACCTGGGATTTTTCGGAAGCGCGGTTTCCTATCTGTGCTGGTCGAAAGCCCTGTCCTTGACGGACAAGACAGCGAAGATCAGCAACCTGCAGTTTCTGCAGCCGGCGCTGTCCATGACCTGGGGATTCCTGATCGTCATGGAGGTGCCTACCGCTGAGGTCTTTGTGGGGATGTTCGTCATATTGCTGGGAATGATGATTTTCACCAAAATGAAATAAAAAAAAACAGAGAAGCCCGCCGGACACGAAAAAGCCGGCGGGCTTCTCCCTTGAAGAGAAAGAAAAGAATGATTTACCGAAGTAAAATCCTGTTGTTTTCAACGAGTGCATCTGCAAGGTCCAGGAGGTCTTCCTTGGGCATTTCCATTTCATTGTCAAACCAGCGGCGCACCATTCCAATCAGTCCGTAGCAGATGAAGCTCAGCACGTATTCGATCTTGTCGTCGGAAGCCTGCGGGTATTTTTCCCGCATAACGGGCGCCACGTTGTCATGGAAGAAGAGAAAAGCCCGTCCCGTGAAATCGCTGTTGGCATTCTTGGAGAGGAGCGCCTGGCAGATGGAACGGTTCTTCATAACATAGTCCAGAAAATTCTCGATAAAGGGACGGATGGAGCTCTTGCCGAGATCCGCCCGCTGGATGTCGAACATTTCCTGTGCGCGTTGGAAAAAATCCTCTTCCAAGTCCTGCAGCAATTCATAGGTATTCTTGTAATGCAGATAAAATGTGGCCCGGTTCAGATCCTTTCGGTCGGTGATGGCCCGGGCGGAAATCTCTGAAAAAGGCTGTTCCCGCAGCAGCTCCGTAAGCCCGTCTTTCAGCAGCTGACGGGTACGGCGGACCCTGCGGTCCAGCGTTTT
>JAFWFI010000138.1 GCA_017515705.1 Bacillota bacterium | reverse complement strand
TCCGGCGGATAGGCCAGCAGGACATTCGGCATTGTCGCGTCGTACTGGGTCATGCAGACATAGGTCAGGTCCTTCGGCCGGGCCTTCCGTTCAAAGCCGTCGAAGGCGTCGTCCACGAAGCAGCGGGTGATTTCCCGGGCCCGGTCCGGCCGGAAGTTGTACATGACGACGGAATCATTATCGTGGATCCGTCCGATGACTTCGCCGTTCTCTTCCATCACGAAGGGCACCACGAATTCGTCGGATACGTCTTCGTCGTAGGATTCGTGCATGGCCCGGATCGGGTCGTCCGTCACCTTGGCTTCACCCAGGGTCAGGGCGTCGTAAGCCAGCACGACTCTTTCCCAGCGCTTATCCCGGTCCATGGCGTAGTAACGTCCGGAAACGGTGGCCAGCTTGCCCACGCCAATTTCCTTCAGTTTCTCCTGCAGCTGGGCGATGAAGTCCACCGCAGAGCGGGGCGGCACGTCCCGGCCGTCCAGGAAGGAGTGGATGAAGACTTTTTCCAGACCGTTGCGCTTCGCCATTTCGATCAGAGCGTAAAGGTGGGTCAGGTGGCTGTGGACCCCGCCGTCGGACAGCAGGCCCATGATGTGAAGGGCGGAATCGTTCTTCTTCGCGTTGTTCACCGCTTCCAGCAAGGCCGGGTTCTCAAAGAAGTCCCCGTCTTCGATGGATTTGGTGATCCGGGTCAGTTCCTGGTAGACGATCCGTCCGGCGCCGATGTTCAGATGACCCACTTCGGAGTTGCCCATCTGTCCGTCCGGCAGGCCGACGTCCAGGCCGGAAGCCCCCAGGGAAGTGTGGGGGTAGGTATCGAAGATTTTGTCGATCCCGGGTTTGTTGGCGGCCAGGATGGCGTTACCGTATTCGCTGGGGTTGATTCCGTAGCCGTCCAGTATCATTAACATTAAAGGTTTTTTCATTGTATCGGTCTCCTTTTTATGGTTCATATTCACAATATATTATTATATCAGAAAATTTAAGAAAAGAACAGGGATTGAAAAAGGAAGATTGGAGCTTCTTGGCAGCATCCGGAGCAAACGTCTCGGGACACGCTCTCGCTATGGCTCGCGACGCAGCGGTACTAAGCTTTGTCTTCGCTTTCGGCTCGCCAATCGCTAAGGACCGGCTGCTCGCAATGTCCCTGCGACGTTTCTCCTCCTGCTTCAGAATCGGCTCCAATCTTCCATCTCAAGTCTCCAATCTCAAGTCTCCAATCTTCCATCTCCCATCTGCTTATGATAAAATGAATCAAAGGAGACAAACCATGAAATGGAACGAGGCCCAAGAACGGGCGATTTTTACGAGAGATAAAAACATTCTGGTGTCGGCGGCGGCGGGCTCCGGGAAGACCGCAGTTCTGACCGAAAGGATCCGGCAGCTGGTGGTGCAGGAAGGAGTGTCCCTGGACGAGATGCTCATCATGACCTTCACCAACGCGGCGGCGGCGGAGCTGCGGGAGCGGACCCACCAGAGCCTCACTGAAGCCATGGAGGAAGAAGGGGCGGACCTTCGGATCCTGCAGGAACAGCTGGACCTGCTGCCGGGGGCGGACATCTGCACTTTTCATTCCTTCTGCCTGAAGGTGATTCGCAGTTACTTTTACCTGACGGATGTTACACCGGACTTCAGGATCTGCGACGAGACCCAGGAGGAGATCTACGAACAGGAAGCCATGGATCGGATGATGACGGAGTCCTTTGAAAAAAAGGATCCTGAGATTCTGGAATTCCTGCGCAAATACGCCGACTCCCGCGGAGAGGACAGAGTCCGGAAGATGGTGCATGCCATCCACCGCTTCCTGAAAAGCCTGCCGGAACCGGAGGAATGGCTGGAAAAAAGCCTGACGGCCATCCGGGAGAGCGAAAACGAACAGGAGCGGGAGACCCTGCCGGCGCTGCTGGTGCTGACGGAGATGGTCCGGCGCTACGACCGGGTCCTCCGGGAAAAGAAGCAGTCGGTAAACCAGCTGAGTTTCTCGGACGTGGAACACATTGCGCTTCAGATTCTCCGGCAGGAAGGTCCCGCCGAAGAACTTCGGGAACAGTACCGCTGTATTTTCATCGACGAATACCAGGATACCAGCGATCTGCAGGAGACCCTGGTCCGTCTGATCCGGCGGGAAGACAATGTGTTCATGGTTGGGGACGTGAAGCAGAGCATTTACCAGTTCCGGCAGGCGGACCCGTCTATTTTCATTGAAAAATACCGGTCCCTGCGGGAAGGGTCCGACCCGAAGGGAATCAAGATCGACCTGAACCGGAATTTCCGCAGCAAGCCCAATATCCTGGATTTCGTGAACGAGGTGATGGAGCCGGTGATGACGGAAGAAGCCGGCGGGATCGTGTATGATGCGGCGGCAAAGCTGTACCCCGGTTTCGACTATGCCGCGACGCCGGCGGCGGACTATCCGTCCATGCCGGTGGAGATCGATGTGATCGAGGAAAAAACGGTACGGGAAAGAATGATCCGGGAAGGCTGGACTGTATCGGAGCTGAAGCGGGAGGAACTGGAAGCCATGCAGGCCTGCCGGCGGATCCGGGAAGTACTGGGACGGGAGTATTACGATAATAAAGCAAAGGAAGTCCGGCGGGTCTCGCTGTCGGACATCGTGGTGCTGATGCGGTCCTACCGGGGAGCAGCCCAGACCTGGCAGGAAGTGTTCCGGCGGGAGAACATCCCGGCCTACGTGGAAGGCAACGACGACTATTTCGAGACCGTGGAGATCCTGGTCTTCACGAATCTTTTAAAGATACTGGTGAACCGGCGGCAGGATATTCCGCTGCTGAGTGTACTGCGTTCACCGATTTTCGGTTACACCGCCTCTGAACTGGCGGCGGTGCGGATCCACCGGAAGGAAGGGCTCTTTGCGGAGAGCTTCCTTTCCTATGCGGAAGAGGGGGAAGAGGATGTCCTGCAGGAAAAATGCCGGAATACCCTGAAGAAGCTGGACCGGTGGGGCGAAGAAGCCGGGTATCTCTCCCTGAAGGACCTGTGCTGGAAGGCGGCGGATGAATCCGGTTATTATGAATTTGCGGGGGCCCTGCCACGGGGCAGCCGGCGGCAGGAAAACATCCGGGACCTGATCAGCCGGGCGGATAAATACCAAAAGGACACCGGCGGCAACCTGGCGGGTTTTCTGAAGTATATCGACCGCCTCGCAAAGACTTCGGCGGAAGTGCCGGCCCGAAAGCCCTCCGGCGCCGGGGAAGAATACGTGCGCCTCATGAGCATCCACAAGAGCAAGGGACTGGAATACCCGGTAGTGATCCTGGCGGGGGCCGGGAAGTCCTTCAATCACCGGAAGCCCGCGGAGGAACTGAGCCTGGACAAAGACCTGGGAATCGGACTGCAGTACCGGGATCCGGCAAACGAATACCGGATCAAGACTCTGCGGCAGCTGGAGATCGACGAGACGGTGAAGGAAAAGGAAGTGGCAGAGGAAATGCGGCTGCTGTACGTGGCCATGACCCGTGCCCGGGAACAGCTGTTCATCATCGGCAGCGTTGCCGACGGGAAGGCTTCCGGGAAACTGGGCAGCCTGCCGCTGGCAGAAGGGAAAACCTACCTGGACTGGATCGGGTATGCGGTGGGAAGCGAACCGGAGACGCCGGTTCGCCGGATGAGTGTCTTAACAAGCCTGGAGGAAGGCGGGAACGCACCCTTAAATCTTTCTGCGGTCGGTATGCCCGACGGGGAATCCGCGGGTGAAGAGGAGCAGCTCTCGATGTTTGACATGCCTGTCTCTCCCGCTGAAGAGGCCTCCGGCGCTTCTTCCGCCGGCAGCGCGGACGTCTCCCCCGAAGAGGAAGCCCTGCGCGAAAAGGTCTTCCGGCGGATGAGTTTCCGTTATCCATACCCCGAAGCCACGGAGATACCGGCTAAATTCACCGCTACGGAGCTGAACCGCTACTATGCCGAGGACCTGGACGAACTCCGGGAAACCTTCGGTGAGGAGCTGCCGGTGGCGCCCGGCGTGCGGGTGCCGAAGCTGCGGCAGGAACTCCCGGCGCAGAACGCCGGCGGGGAGAGAACCTTTTCCGCTGCGGAGCGGGGGACCATCACGCACCGGGTCCTGCAGGAGATCGATCTGGCGCACTGTTCCGAAGAGGATGACGTGAAGGAACAGGTGCGGAAGATGACAGAGGAAGGCCGGCTGTCCGGGGAGGAAGCGAAGGCCGTGAATCCGGGCTGGATCAGCCGCTTCTTCCGGAGCGATCCGGGCAGGCGGATGCTGCAGGCCCAAAAGGTTTACCGGGAGCAGGAATTCCTTCTGTGGCAGCCCCACGACGAAGAGACCGGCTCCATCGTCCAGGGGATCATCGACTGTTTCTTTGAAGACGGGGACGGGCTCGTACTCATCGACTACAAAACCGACTATATCCCGGCAGGGGACGAAGAAGCCCTTCAGGCCAAGGCGGAACACTACCGCCGGCAGCTGGGCATTTACCGCCAGGCCATCGAGGAAGCTCGCGGCGTACCCGTATCGGAATGTTACCTGTATTTCCTGAGCGCCGGGAAAGCGGTCAGGCTGTAAAAAATTTTTTAAAAATTACGCACTATTATCTCATACTGTGACGCTTTTCGTGACTGCTTGTGACGTAGAATAAAACCACAAGATAACAAAACGAACACAAAAGTATGAGGTGAAAAAAATGAAGAAGACAATGAAAAAGACAATGGCCCTGCTGCTGAGCGCAGGAATAATCATGGCGATGACCCCGGCGGCGGTATTTGCCAACGAAGAAAACATCGAAGAAACAACGACTCCGGCAGTGGAGCAGAATCTTCAGGTCCAGACCCCGGCGGCTCCGGCAACGGAAGAACCGACAACCGAACCGGCAGTGGAAGCCGTCACACTGATGAGTGAAGACGAAGGAAACCCGTCCGATCCTGAACAGGGAACAGACGAAATTACACCGGAACAGAAAACCCTTCGGATCCTGGTAGAGGACCAGAAGGTTACCTACAGCGGAAAGAAAGAACACGGCACCAGCATCGTCCTGGACAACGAGGAACTGATCCTTCAGAACGTTGAGATCCTCAGCGGCCTCGAAGAAGGGGACGAACTGAAATCCCTGACACTGCACAGCTCCAGAAGCGAAGCCGGCAACGACTGGTTCATGGGACTGGGAGTGGACGAAAACAAGCAGGTCCTGGCCACCATCGTTAACCGGAATGGAGAAGACGTGACCCGGAATTACAACATCCAGCTGGAAGAACTGATCTGGCTGAACATTGAAAAAGCCGTAGCTACCATCACCGCGGATAATAAAGAAAAGACCGCCGGAAACGAAGACCCGGAACTGACCGCAACAGTCAGCGGATTCTTCGGAGACGACACCGTCAGCTTTGACCTCTCCAGAGAAGAAGGCGAGAGAGCAGGCGAATACACCATTACCGTTACCGGCCCGACAGAAACCGAAAACTATATCATCCGCTACGAAAACGGAACTTTCACCGTTAAAGCAAAGAAGACAACCCCCAAGAAGAATGACGACCCGGCAGAACCGGTAACACCGGATGAACCGGACACCCCGGATACCCCGGACGAACCGGTTACCCCGGATACCCCGGATGAACCGACCACCCCGGACACCCCGGATGAACCTGTAGCTCCGATCACCCCGGACGAACCGACTGCCCCGGACACCCCGGCAGTACCGGACGAACCGGTTGCACCGGCAGCACCTGTGAACCCTGTGGTACCGGCAGTGACACCGGCAGCAGCACCGGCAGCCGTAACCCCGGTTATCAATAACGCACCGGCAGCAGCAGTACAGGAAGAACTGCAGACGATCGAAGCAGAAGAGATCGCAGACGACGAAATCCCCATGGCAGAAGCAGCGGAAGAAATCGCTGAAGAAGATGTACCTCTGGCACAGAACGCAGCAGAACAGGAAGGCATGCCCTTCGGCCTGATGGCAGGCGGATTGATGATCCTGATCATCCTGGCGGTAATCATCGGGATTCTCCGGAAAAGAGCATAAATGAAAGGAAACAGAACCTCATACGATAAGAAAGGCGGGACGGCCCACGGGCACGGACCCGCCTTTCCGTTTTTCCGGGGAAAACCCGGTTCGGTTCCCGGTGCAGTCCTTTAAAATAATCGAACGATGAGCCGGGCTGTTCGCAATAATTTTCGGGGATTATATGAAACGGAGAATAGATTTCGTTTTCTCGAATATACCCTTGACATTGCCGATGCAAGGGTCTAATATAACCATGTAAAGGTTTTCATAACCTTGCAAATAAACAAAATATTTTTAAAAGGAGATGTTTAGAAATGGGCGCATTAGCACAGAAATATCTGGAAATCGCGAAACAGAGAAATGCTGACCAGGCTGAATTCCTGCAGACAGTAGAAGAAGTTGTTACAACTCTGGAACCGGTTCTGGAAAAACACCCTGAATGGGTAGAAGCAAAGATCATCGAAAGACTGATCGAACCTGAAAGACAGGTTATGTTCAGAGTTCCCTGGGTTGACGACAATGGTGAAGTACAGGTTAACAGAGGCTTCAGAGTACAGTTCAACTCCTGCCTCGGACCATACAAAGGCGGCCTGAGATTCCATAGCTCCGTAAATCTTTCCATCATCAAGTTCTTAGGTTTCGAACAGATCTTCAAGAACGCTCTGACAACTCTGCCGATCGGCGGTGGTAAGGGCGGTTCCGACTTCGATCCGAACGGCAAATCCGACGGCGAAATCATGAGATTCTGCCAGAGCTTCATGACAGAACTGTACAGACACATCGGCGCTGACACAGACGTTCCGGCTGGTGACATCGGCGTTGGCGGAAGAGAAATCGGTTACCTGTTCGGTCAGTACAAGAAGATCGTTGACAGATACGAAGGCGTTCTCACCGGTAAAGGTGTAGGCTGGGGTGGTTCCTTAGCTAGAACAGAAGCTACAGGTTTCGGTATCGTATACTTCACAGAAGAAATGCTGAAGGCTCACGGCGAAACTCTGAAGGGCAAGACCGTTGCTGTTTCCGGTTTTGGTAATGTATCCTGGGGTACAGTAACAAAGGCTACCGAACTGGGCGCAAAGGTTGTTACAATCTCCGGTCCTGACGGCTACATCTACGACGAAGATGGCGTTTCCGGCGAAAAGATCGACTTCCTGCTCCAGTTAAGAGGCAGCGGCGAAAACATCTGTGCACCTTATGCTGACAAATTCCCGGGCGCTAAGTTCTTCCCGAAAGAAAAACCCTGGGGCGTTAAGGTTGACGTAGTTATTCCGTGCGCAACACAGAATGAAATCCACCTCGAAGATGCTCAGAAGATCGTTACCAACGGCACAAAGTTCGTTTGCGAAGGCGCTAACATGCCGACAACCAACGACGCTCTGAAGTTCTTACAGGACAATGGCGTTATCGTAGGTCCGGCTAAGGCTGCAAACGCTGGCGGCGTTGCAACATCCTGCCTGGAAATGGCTCAGAACAGCCAGAGAATCTACTGGTCCTTCGAAGAAGTTGATCAGAAGCTGTATGGCATCATGGTTAACATTTTCAAAGAATGTAAAGAAGCTGCTGAAGAATACGGCATGGCTGGCAACTACGTTGCAGGCGCAAACATCGCCGGCTTCTTAAAGGTTGCAAATGCTATGATGGCACAGGGTATTGTTTAATCGAAACCCATTTCAATCTTTACATAACCAAATGGGAACCGCTTCGGCGGTTCCTTTTTTTATTGCCATCCGGCACTCAATACCCATCTTCCTATTGATAATTTCCCCCCGATTTTATATAATGAAAGTTAGCGAATAAGAGAGAAAACGAAACGATTCGGAAAGGAGGAAACCCATGGAACTGGATAAGACCCTGGAGAATGTCTTCGAACTGATCGAAGAAAAAAAGTACTCCCTTGTGAGAGAAGAACTCCTTGAAAACAACGAAGCCGATATCGCCGAAATCGTGGAGGAAGTCAACGACAACATTGACACGGAAAAGGCCGTGATCCTCTTCCGGATGCTGCCGAAAGATGTTTCCGCCTCGGTGTTCTCCTACCTTTCCACCGACTGTCAAATGGACATCGTGGGCGGGATTACCGTCAAGGAAGTGCAGAACATCATGGAGGAAATGTCTTTCGACGACATGATCGACGTGATGGAGGAACTGCCGGCCAACGTGGTGGACCGGATCCTGATGCGGACGGATAAAGAGACCCGTAAATTGATCAATCAGTTCCTCAATTACCCGGAATCCTCCGCCGGAAGCCTGATGACCATCGACTACATCGGGCTGAAAAAGGAAATGAAGGTTCGGGACGCCCTGAACTACATCAAGATTCACGGGATGGACCAGGAAACGGTCTATACCTGTTACGTTATGGACAACCAGCGCCACCTGGAGGGCATTATCTCCCTGAAGACCCTGGTGGTCAGCGAAGGCTTTGAGGTCGTCGGAGACATGATGCACGAGGACGTTATCAGCGTCAACGTGATGGACGACCAGGAAGAGGTCGCTCAGGTCTTCAAGAAATACGACTTCCTGGCGCTGCCGGTCGTGGACAAGGAAAACCGGCTCGTGGGTATCATCACCTTCGACGACATCATGGACGTTATCGAAGAAGAGACCACGGAAGACTTTGAAAGAATGGCCGGCGTATTCGACGGGTCCGGCAAGGAATACCTGGACATTCCGGTACTGCATCATGTGAAGAACCGGCTGCCCTGGCTGTTCGTCATGTCGGTGTCCCTGATGATCACCGGTGGGATCATTGCGCATTTTGAAGATTTAATGAGCCAGGTCATCGCCCTGGTAGCCTACATCCCCCTGCTGAACGGGACCGGCGGTAACGCCGGCACCCAGTCCGCCTCCCTGGTCATCCGCGGTATGGCCGTGGGAGAGATCGAGCTGAAAGATGCGGCCAAGGTAATGTGGAAGGAAATGCGGATCAGTTTCACCGTAGGGCTGATTCTTAGCATACTGAATTTCATCAAGATCATCGTGATCGACCGGGAAACCGTGCTGGTGGCCCTGACGGTCGCGCTGGGTATTTTCATTATCGTCATGTTTGCCAAGCTGCTGGGCGGCCTGCTGCCCATGGCGGCGAAGCGGCTGGGCATCGACCCGGCTCTGATGGCGACGCCGATGATCTCCTCCATCACGGATATGGTCTCCGTCATCATCTACTTCACGCTGGCGACCATGATCATCGGACTGGCAGTTTAAAAGGAGAGGACAGAATATGGAACGGATCGCAACCGGGACCCGGATGCGGGCCATCGACGCTTACACCATTGAAAACGGCATTGTACCCGGCGATGTGCTGATGGAGAGGGCTGGTGAAGGCCTGACCCGGCACTTGCTGGAGATCATCGAAGAAAACGGACTGACCCGCTGCCTGATCCTGTGCGGCGCCGGCAACAACGGCGGCGACGGATACGTAGCGGCCAGGTTATTGAAGCAGCAGGGAATCGAAGCCCGGCTTTATTCCACGGCGGACCCTTCGAGGCTGAAAGGAGACGCCCTGCTGAACTATAAGCGGTACAGCGCCCTGCGGGGCGAAGTGCGCTGCCTGAAGGAGGAAGGCATGATGGAAGCGTTCCGGCGGGACTGCCGGGAGGCGGAACTCATCGTGGACGCCCTCCTGGGAACCGGAATCGACCGGGAAGTGGGGGGTACGGCGAAGGAAGTCATTGACGCCGTCAACGAAGCCTCGCCCCACGCCGTCATCGTGGCGGTGGACATTCCTTCCGGCGTCGGTGCGGACAACGGACGGATCTACGGCACTGCCGTGAAGGCAAACCAGACCGTCACCTTTCAGATGAATAAATTCGGCATGGCCGCAGAACCCGGCAGAAGCTGCGCAGGGATCGTCCATGTGGAGGACATCGGCCTGTCGGCTGCACTCTGTGCGGAGGATGAAGGCGTTGTTTACCGGCCGGATGCGGAAGACGCAGCGGCGATGCTGCCGCAGCGCAGGCCGGATATGAATAAGGGAAGCGCCGGAAAGCTGCTCCTCCTGGCAGGAAGCCCCGGGATGGCCGGTGCAGCGGTGCTGGCGGCAAGAGCGGCCTACCGCAGCGGTGCCGGACTGGTCAAAGTGGCGGCGCCTCCGGAAGTGGTGCAGGTGCTGCATACTGCGGTGCCGGAAGCCACGGCCCTCGTATTGAGCGGCGACCCGGAAGAGGACTTCCGGAAAATCGAATCGGAAATGAAGCAGTACGATGCACTGGCGGCGGGACCCGGGCTGGGACAGTCCGAATCCGCCGGAAAGCTGGTGCGGCAGCTGCTGGAATATATCGAAAAACCGGTGGTGCTGGATGCCGACGGGATCAACCTGCTGGCGAAGGATCTGAAGCCCCTGATGGAGCGGACCGGCCCGCTGGTTCTCACGCCTCATCCCGGTGAGATGGGGCGGCTGACGGGGAAGAGCCCCGGGGAAGTGAACCGGGACCGTCTGCAGACGGTGATGGATTTCACGACCGGGTACCCGGCGGTCCTGCTGCTGAAAGGCGCAGGCACGCTGATCCGGGGACCGGGCAAAGACTCCCGGGCCTGGCTGAATCCCACCGGAAACAGCGGGATGGCCACGGCCGGCAGCGGCGACGTGCTCACCGGCATCATCGGCGCCTTCCTGGCGACAGGCCTGAGCGCCGAAGAAAGCGCCGTCCTCGGAGCCTACGTCCACGGCCTCGCGGGTGACCTGGCCGCTGATAGATTTGGGGAATACAGTTTAATGGCTTCGGATATTGCAGAAGGTGTTTCGGATGCACTGAAGTTATTGATCCAATCGAAGACATAAGAGGGAATCGCAAAAAGCGATTTCCGGAATAACATAGATATCAATACAGGAGTTCAAATAATGAAAGCATACATCAAACGAAACCGGATCTTCTTTATCCTGATCGCCCTCGCCGTGATCGCCGCCCTGGTGGTCACCGCCCAGCGGATGATCGTGGAGAAATCCGACCGGACCGTCGACATCGTTCTGGATTACAAGGAAGCCGAACTCATGGCCGAACAGTCCAATCACGACCTGTCCTGGTGGCTGAAGGAATTCGCCGGCATGGGCATCACCAAAGTCGGACTGAACGAAGAGTCCCTGAAATCCCTGACGGAATCGGAAGAACCCGTCAAGGCGGAGCTGGTATCCGAACTGAGAAAGGATACTTACTGGCTCAGCCAGGCGCCGGAGGAAGTGCTGGAAATGATCGACGAGAATGTCAAGGATGACTTCGACGTCATGGTCATCGCCGAATCCGAGGAGATGTTCTCCTTCATCAAGCGGGCTTTTGAAAAACGGTACGATCCGAAAAAAGTCCATACCCTGAAATCCGATACCGGCGGCTACATCCTCATCGACGGCAGCGTGGAAGACGCCCTGTACGGCTCCACCGAAGTCATCGCCAACAGCGAAAGCGTCGGCTTCGAGCAGTTCCAGCAGATGAAAAGCTCCCGGATCATGTACCTGAATCTCGGCATGCTGCCGGAGAAGGTGAAGACCATCCAGGCTGCGGGCTGCTCCGTAGAGCCCCGGACATCCGCCTATGAAGACTGGAACAACAAGCGTTTCTTCAACGACGTGACGGCCCAGTACAAAAAGCTGGGCGTGGAACCGGATTACTGGATCATGGCCAACAAGGTCATCCCGGCTTATGACGAGGAGGACGACGGCATCAGAATGCTGGCGGACTACCTGGATGCCAACGGGATCACCATCGGCATCGTGGAGAATACCAACCAGCGTGCTAACATCGACCCCGACGGGCTGGAGGACCTGATCCAGGCCACGGATTACAACGTGGTCAGGGTCTTCACCGTATGGCCCTATATCCAGTTCCGCTATAAATACTACGGTTACGACAGCTATCAGGAAATTGAAAATTCCCTGTTCCGGGCTATAGTGGAACGCAACATCAAAATCATCTACTACAAACCCATGAAGGAAAAGGATGATAACTATACTTACATCACCGATGTGAAAGAGTACCGGGAATCCTTCGCCAGTCTGGAAAAGAGACTGGCCCGGCACGGGATCTCCATCGGAAAAGCCAGCCCATCGAAGCCCTATCAGGTGCCTTTCTGGGCGAAGCTTCTGATCGCCATCGGCGCCGGCTGCGCCGCTCTTCTGTGCCTGAAGCAGATCCTGCCGATCCGGAACAAGTGGCTGTACATCCTGCTGGTGCTGGGTATCGTAGGTGCCGCAGGCGCCATCAAGATCGCCCCGAACCTGGCGGGACAGCTGATTTCCATGGGTGCTTCCATTTCCATGGGCTGCCTGGCGGTGATCTGGATGATCCGCCGCACGGTGGAGGACAAGAAGACGGTTCGTTCGGATTCCGGACTTGCCATAATCCTGACCAAGGGCATCCGGACCCTTCTGGGAGGACTGGTCATCGCCCTGGCCGGGGCAATCATGACCGCCGGTCCGATTTCCAGCATCAACTTCATGCTGGAACTGGACATTTACCGGGGCGTCAAGTTCGCACAGCTGCTGCCCCTGGCCTTCTTCGCATTGATGTTCTGTCTCTACGCCTTCTGGCTGTGGGGGAATAAAAAGAAGACCACCCTGGAAATCCAGGATGTGAAATGGGCCCTGAATTACAATATCAAGGTCTGGGTCATCGGGGTCGTTGGGATCCTGGGAGCCTTCGGTTACGTGTATCTGGCACGGACGGGACACGAGACCGGCCTGGACGTATCCACCATGGAGCTGCTGGCCCGGAACTTCCTGGAGGAGATCCTCTATGCGAGACCCCGGACCAAGGAATTCCTGATCGCCTTCCCGGCGGTGATGCTGTTCGTTTACAGCATGGTCCGCAACCAGAAGATCTGTGCCTTCATATTCGGACTGGCCGGAGTGATCGGTTTCACTTCCGTGATCAATACCTTCATGCACATCCGGACACCGATGGAACTGGGCTTCTCCCGGACCGCATACTCAATTGTGTTCGGCGTGGTGCTGGGCGTCCTGTACGTGGTAGTATTCGATGTGATTTGCAGACTGTTCAGAAAGTGGGGAGCCCGTTACAATGCATAGGATCGTAATATCCGGGTACTACGGATTCAACAACATCGGGGATGAATCCATCCTGAAGGCAGTGGTGGAGAACCTGCAGGAACGCCTCCGGCGGATCGAGATCACGGTTCTGTCCCAGAATCCGGAAAACACCCGGGAGAAATTCGGCGTAAAAGCGGTGGGCCGCATGAAGCCTGTCCAGATCATCCGGAGCATTTTTAAATGCGACCTCCTGATCAGCGGCGGCGGCAGCCTGCTGCAGGATGTGACCAGCAAACGGAGCATCCTGTATTACCTGGCGATTATGTGGATCGCCATCCTGTTCCGAAAAAAAGTTTTTATATACAGTCAGGGCATCGGCCCTGTGAACCAGAAGTTCAACCGCTGGCTGATGGTCAAAACCCTGAAGCGGGTGAGCTACATCGTGGTCCGGGACGAAGGGTCCCGGGAGTTCCTGACGGACTGCGGAATCGATGAGAACAAGATCACCGTCACCGCGGATCCGGTGATCCGGCTGAAGAAAGCGGGACTGGGCATCGGACGGCAGATTCTGGAGGAAGAGCATTTCGACTTTCAGGACGAGCGGATCGACCCCACCCCCAAAATCGGCATTGCCGTGAAAGGCCGGCTGAAGGACAGGGATTTCTTTGAAGAGGTTTGCGAGGGGATTCGGGAGCTGATCGAAAAATACGACGCCCGGATCGTGCTGATTCCCTTCTATTTCTCCGAAGACATGCCCTTCGCCGAGGAAATCGAAAAGCGGTTTGACGGCAGCGTCACCCTCATCCGACGAAAGTGCCTGACGGATGAGATGCTGTCGGTGATCGGCAACATGGACATGCTGGTGGGAATCCGGCTGCATTCCCTGATCCACGCCGCCATTATGGATGTGCCCATGATCGGGATCTCCTACGATCCGAAGGTGAACGCCTTCCTGAAGTCCATGGACCTGAAAGCCCTGTGCTCCGTCTACGACTTCAAGGGGGAATACCTGGTGGAAGAAGTGGAAAAGGTCTGGCGGAACCGCACCGCGCAGCTGACGAAAGTGAAGCGCAACAAGGCGGTGCTCATCAACAAACTCAATTACAACGAAGTACTGATCGGCAAACTGCTGGGAGAGGAGAGGACCGTTGGCTGAGCGAATCAATATCATGGGCGTTCCGGTGGATATGGTGAATTACGACGAAGCCCTGGCCAGGTTCCGGAGTTTTGTGGAGGAGGAAGGCGTCAGCCTGATCGTCACTCCCAATTCCGAAATCGTGGTGAACGCCGGAAAAAACGAAGCGCTGATGGATGCCATCAAGCAGGCGGAGATGGTGATCCCCGACGGGATCGGACTGGTCTACGCCTCGAAGCTCCTGGGACATCCGCTGCAGGAGCGGGTCACCGGCATCGACTTTCTGGGGAAGGCTCTGGAATACTTGGCGCAGACGGGGAAGACCGCCTTTCTGTTCGGCAGCAAGCCGGGAATCGCGGAACGGGCGGCGGAGCAGATGGAAAAAGCCTATCCGGGGCTGAAGATCTGCGGCTGCCGGAACGGCTACTTTAAAGAAGAAGAAGAGGAGGAGATCCTCCGGGAAATCAACGAGGCGGCGCCGGATCTGTTGTGCGTGGCCCTGGGTTCCCCGAAGCAGGAGCTCTTCGTGCTGAAATACAAGGACAGGCTGAAGGCCAAAGCCGCCATCGGGGTCGGCGGGAGCCTGGACGTCTGGTCCGGGGACCTGAAACGGGCTCCGGAATTCTACCGCAAACACGGACTTGAATGGCTCTACCGGTTTATCCAGGAGCCGTCGAGATATAAGAGGATGGCAGCCCTGCCGCTGTTCATGCTCAAAGTGATTTTTTCAAAAAAAGGTCCGGTCACGACCGAAGACTGAGAGGAGAGAAACATGATCAATGTTGACGATGTAAAAAAAGCTGCTGCAGACATACGAATGGATATCATCAAAGCGATCTCGGCAGCGGGTTCAGGCCATCCGGGCGGGTCCTTATCGGCCGCGGATATCCTGGCTACACTCTATTTCTACAAGATGAATGTCAATCCGGCGGATCCGAAGATGGAAAGCCGGGACAAGTTCGTCTTATCCAAGGGACATGCCGCACCGGCATTGTACGCCGCGCTGGGACGCAGGGGCTTCTTTGACGTGAATGAAATGTACAGCCTTCGTAAGATCGGCTCGGTCTTCCAGGGTCACCCGGACATGAAAAAGATCCCAGGGGTGGAAATGTCCACCGGTTCCCTGGGCCAGGGCTTTTCCACTGCGGTGGGAATGGCGCTGGCGGGCAAGCTGGACGGCCGGAAGTCCAAGGTCTACGTACTGCTGGGAGACGGTGAGATTCAGGAAGGGATCGTCTGGGAAGCGGCCATGTCCGCCGCCCATTACAAGCTGGACAATCTGGTAGCGATCCTGGACAACAACGGCCTGCAGATCGACGGACGCAACGACGACGTCATGCAGGTGGAACCGATTTATGAAAAATTCGAAAGCTTCGGCTGGGAAGTGATGGAAGCTGACGGCCATGATATCGAGGAACTGGCGGAAAAGCTGGACGAAGCCGATGATATCGAAGGCAAGCCTGTGATGATCATCGCCCGGACCGTGAAGGGCAAAGGCGTATCCTTCATGGAAGACGAAGCGGGATGGCACGGCAAGGCGCCGAATGCGGAACAGACAGCGCAGGCTCTCGAAGAACTGGGAGGTGAAGAGTAATGGCAGATAAACAGGCAAC
>JAFWFI010000137.1 GCA_017515705.1 Bacillota bacterium | reverse complement strand
CTGATATTCTTGGTTTTTTCCTTGTACATGGATGCGTATTTGCTCCGCATCTTCTTTTCGTCCGGGGCGTCCTTCAGCTTCTGCAGGTCCTTTGCCTTGACGTTCACCTTCATCAGCCCCACCTGCACCTGCAGGTTGCCGTTTTCGTCCGGCGCCGTCACTACGGTGCCCTGCTGGTCGATGTTGACCAGGTAAACCGAAACACCGGGCTTGAGTTCTTCCGGCTTCGCCGGCTCGTTGTTCACCGGGGTGTCGTCCAGGGCTTCCGCATATTTTTCGGACCGGCTCCGGACCTTCCGCCGCACTTCCTCCAGGCTGCGGTTGCGCATCTTCGGATCCTGCATCTTTTCCAGTTCCCGAAGTTCCTTGAAGACGGAATCGGAGAATTCCTTCATCTCCTTCACCATCTCCCGGGCTTCTTCCCGGGCGCGTTTCATGGCCTTCTCCTTCTGGAGGGCCATCTTTTCCTTCTGTTTGGCCAGGTCTTCCTTCAGCTTCTGGATCTCCTGGTTGGCGGCTTCGGCTTCCGCCCGCTCCGCCTCCGCATATTTGCGGTCTTCGTTGATCTGGGCGATCAGGTCTTCGAATTCGATGTCGCCCTGCTCCAGCAATCCCCGGGCCTCGGCAATCAGTTCTTCCGGGAGCCCCAGCTTGGCGGAGATTTCAAAGGCGTTGGATTTTCCGGCCACGCCGATGATCAGCTTGTATGTGGGACTCAGTGTCTCCACATTGAATTCCATGGAGCCGTTCTCCACGTTGTCCGTGGCCAGCGCATATTTCTTCAGTTCCGTGTAGTGGGTGGTGGCCATGGTCTTGGCGCCCCGGCCCATGAGGTAATCCAGCACGGAGATGGCCAGCGCCGCCCCTTCCGTGGGGTCGGTCCCGGCGCCCAGTTCGTCCAGCAGCACCAGGCAGTCCAGTCCCGCCGCCCCCACGATCTCCACGATGTTCTTCATGTGGGAGGAGAAGGTGGACAGGCTCTGTTCGATGCTCTGCTCGTCGCCGATGTCCGCAAACACTTCCTTGAATACCGGCAGGGTGGTCCCGATTTCCGCCGGAACGTGCAGCCCCGACTGGCACATCAGCACCATCAGGCCCACCGTCTTTAAGGTGACGGTCTTCCCGCCGGTGTTGGGGCCGGTGATCACCAGGGAATCGTAATGCTTCCCCAGTTCCACGCTCATGGGCACCACTTTTTTGCGGTCGATCAGCGGGTGCCGCCCCTGTTTGATTCTCAGATAGCCGTCGTCGTTCAGACGCGGTTCGATCGCCTTCATCAGCAGGGCCAGCTTCGCCTTGGCAAAGGCGAAATCCAGCTTGATCAGGATCTCCTGGTTGGCTTCGATGCCGGGGGCCTGGTTCGCCAGCATTTTGGACAGCTGCTCCAGGATCCGGGCGATCTCCGCTTCTTCCTTCAGCTGCAATTCCCGCATCTCATTGTTCAGGTTGACGATGGACTGGGGTTCGATGAAGAGGGTGGCGCCGGTGGCGGACTGGTCGTGAACGATCCCCGCCACTTCGTTTCGATGCTCTTTCTTCACCGGGATCACGTACCGGCCCTGCCGGATGGTGATCACGCTGTCCTGCAGCACGTCTTTATTGTCACGGGAGGAGACGATGCTGCTCATCTTCGCCCGCAGTTCTTCGTTCTTTTTCGCGATCGCCCGGCGGATGCTTCTCAGCTCCACGCTGGCGCTGTCGGCGATGGATTCCTCCGACAGGATGCAGCGGTCGATTTCCTCTTCCTCCTGCCGGCAGACGGTAATGGCCGCCGCATAGTCCGCAATGACGCCCTTGACCTCCACGTCCGTTTTCAAATGGGACGCGATGTTCCGGGCGGTGTAGAGGTTCTGCCGGACCTGCAGCAATTCCCTCGGTGTCAGGCTGCCGCCCTTCACCGCAAACTTCAGGTAGGGCAGGATGTCGTTGATGCCCCCCACGGGAATGGTGCCCTTCTGAACGATGACGGAGACCGCTTCGGAGGTCTCCGAGAGCATCTCCCGAACGTCATAGACACTGTCGGAAGGCTTCAGTTCCGCCGCCAGCCTTTTCGCTGCCCGGGAAACCGCCTGGTCCGCCAGCATTTCCAGTATTTTATTGTATTCCAGTACGCGTAATGTCCGCTCATTCATCCGTTTCTTCCTCCGGGATAAACAACTGCATCTGCAGGTGCATGTCATTGAGACTTCGTATCTCTTCTTTCAGGTCTTCGATGTATTTGTTCAGGAACCGGTTTTCCTCTCGGAGCTTGTCGGCTTCCGCCCGGACCCGCTCCAGTTCGGCGTCAAATACCGCCAGGTCGTCCCCCGTATCCTCCAGCCGGAATAGTTCGGCGGTTTCCTCCCCGGAGGCCGCGCTCCGGCTGAAATCCTCCAGTTCCCGGTTCTTCGCCAGGATCACGTCCAGGGCTTCGTCCCGGTCCTGCTTGATCCGGAAAAGGTCCTCGGCGATGTTGATGGCCGTCAGGGTCATAAAGTCCCCGGCATTCCCCACAGGGCCCTGCGCCTTGAGTTCCCCGATCTTGTCGTTGACGTATTTGGCGTATCGAAGGATGTCCTTCGGCGAGGAATCGCCGCAGATCCTGTATTTTCTCCCGTTGACCGAGATTTCCGTTGCTTTTGTCCGATTGGTATCCATCACAGCGTCCCTCCTCTTGATCATTAATCGTTTAAAAGATGCTTTACTTTATCTCCGTTATGGTGAAGGTGCCCCAGACCTTGCCACCGGACCGGATCTCCAGCGTCTGACCCACATACCAGACGACAGGATGGGTCAGCACGACGCTGACTCCTGTTCGGGTGGAATTGGGTTTCAGGTCTGTGCCATTAAGATCCATCAGCATAGCCGAGACATCACTGCCGGGCCACTTCAGCTGGAAGGTGTCGCCCTTCTTCAAAGCGTTTTTCCGGGTATTGTTGAGCTTTACCGTGCCGACATAGAATCCCGGAGTATTTTTCATAGTGCTTTTATCCTTCAGCAAAGCTGCGCCATATTGAACTTTTAACGAGGTGTCGTTACTGATCAGGATACCGACGTTATCGCCCTTTTGTGCCTCATCCAGCTGTTTCCGGAACATCTCTATCCCGAGCACTGTGAAAGGTTCTTTCGTGGGAGATTTATGCTTATCCTCATAACTGTTCAGTACCACTTTGTCCCCGACTCTGACAGAACCGTTTACCACCCGGCCGGACACGATCGTACCCCTGCCGGTGACCTTTAAGACATCTTCAACATAAATCAAAAACTCATTTTTATCCAGTTCATTTACCGCCCCATTGTCTGCCGGTTTTGCCAGTTCCCGATACAGGAATGTCACCACAGCGCCTCTGGGACAACCGACTTTATCGGATACGGTCAGGCCCGTTTCGGAAAGAAGTCCTTCTTTCAACGCCCAGTTTCCCGCTTCTTCATACCAGCCGTCTTTTCCGATCCCAAGGCACCGGTACAGGAAGGTGGCGATGTGGGCCGTGGACAGGGTCTGGGTCGGACTGAAGTGATTCGCGTCCGTTCCGACGGTGATGCCTTTTTCCACAGCCCAGAGAATGGGTTCATACCAATATTCTCCGGATTTTACATCCACGAAGGGATTGTTCGTGGATGACGCTTTCGGACAGCCCATCGCACGCCAGAGGAAGGTCACGCATTGACCCCTCGTGACAGTCTGTTCCGGGCCGAAGTGATTCGCATCGATGCCATTCGTGACCTGTGGATTTCTATAATACGCCCATAAAACAGGCTCATAAAAATAGTTTCCTGAAGCCACGTCCACAAAAGGATTCGGTTTTTCTGAGGTGTTTCCGGATGGGTCGAGGGCAAAATGCTTGTATTTCCCGCCGATTGTCACATCCTCCGCCGGCATCGTAAAGGATGTCGCTTCCTGCGTTGGATCCTTTAAAACAGCATTGCCGGCAATCACTTCCCATCCTTCAAAGGCAAACTCGCTTTTTCCCCACATGCCGGTGATGCTGACAGTCTCACCCGCCTTTGCAGTGGATTTGTTGGCTGTTCCGCCACCGACAAAGACATAATAGGTTTTCTCTTCCGGCTCGTCGGGAGGCAGGGGACTCTCTCCCGGCCGGTTCACTTCAAAATACTGGACCTGACCCGATGTGAGAGGCGGTGTTCCGGTCCACTTGACGGCTCCGCTCCCATCCCGGTTTTTGCTCCACCGAATCTCCGGGTCCGGTGAATATCCAATGAAATCCATTTCTTCTTCCAGTCTCGCCGTTGCTTTTACCGCGGAGTTATCGATGTATGAAACGGCTCCGTCAGAGACTATGGAATAAACCTTCGCTTCAATATAAACGGTAGAATCCTTTATCCGGACCGATTGACTGGCCCCGATGCCATTATTGTTGGTTTTCACGTGAAGATCACTGTTCGTAATCGTAATCGAACCATTCGACCTACAATTGATTCCGACCGTCCCTGAAACGATGTTTACTTTTGAATTGGTGATGCTGATGTTTCCTGTGGATTGAGTAGTCATGCCGCCGGCAGCGCTTTCTTCAGTTGTAATATCCACCGTTGCATCGGAGATCTGTATGTTCCCGTTTTTCGCATAGACCCCGTTGTTTTTCGAGTCAACTTTCAGAGTTCCTCCCTGGATGATGATATCCCCTTGCTCTGCAAACAACCCGCCGGAGTCTTCCCATCCGGTTTTGATCTCCACTGTCCCGCTTTCCTGAGTAAACGAATGGACGTTGATGCCATAATCGCTTTCCGGTGCATTCACGATCAGTTTATGCCCTCCGCTGTCTCTGACCGTCAGTTCATAACACTTATTCGCCTCATAATCCCAGGCATCGATACATTCGATCGACAGATCCTTATCCAGAATCAAAACAGTATTCTTTTCCAGTGCGATCATGGCACCGGCCGGGATCTCACTGGCTTTCACAGTGCTTTTATCGATGACCGTCCAGGTATCACTTGCCTGAGCCGGCTGCGTCAGCAGCGGTGTCATCCCTGCCACCAGCGCCAGGGTCAAAACCAGACTCAGCAGTTTATTCGTTCTTTGCTTCACAGAAACCCCCTCCTCCTATTCTCATATCATTATATTATACCTTCTCCGGGGGGTAATAGGCAAGGGGAAGATGGCAGATTGGAGATTGGAGATGGCAGATTGGAGATTGGAGATTGGAGTTGGGAGACTTGAGTCTTGAGTCTTGAGAAAAACATTACCGGGCATTATGATCCAAAATGATTCTCCCATCTCCTGTCTTCCGTCTCACACCTCTCCCCGTCATAAATTCGTCATAAAAAGGTAAGGAAAATTTCCTTGAATCCGATATCCTGCCGTTGTACAATCGGCTTGACAAAGGGGTTACCATATATTTTTGCAAATGATGAATCGATTGGAGGAAACAAAATGAAGAATAGAAAGACAAGCACAGTCAAAAGGGTATTTGCCTTCGCCATCGCTGCGGCGCTGGTGCTGGGATCCATGGTCCCGGCCTTTGCGGACGCCAGCGACACCTACGTGTCCCTGGGAGCGGACCTGACGGCGGAGCAGCGGGCCACGGTCCTTCAGTACTTCGGACTGACGGAAGCGGACCTGTCGGAGATTGAGGTCTCCGTCATCACCAACACCGATGAACACCATTATCTGGACGACTACCTGCCGGCCAGCGTGATCGGCACGAAGGCCCTGTCCTGCGTGCGGGTGGACAAGACCGACAACCGGGGGATCCGGGTCACGACCCACAACATCTCCTACTGTACGGAAGGCATGTACCAGAACGCATTGACCACCGCCGGCATTGAAAATGCCGATGTCACGGTGGCGGCACCCTTCAGCATCTCCGGCACCGCCGGACTGGTTGGCGCCATGCAGGCGTACCAGGGCGTGACCGGCAAGAAGATCAACGAAGAGAATGCCGACGCAGCCATCCAGGAACTGGTCACCACCGGTGAACTGGGCGAAACCCTGGGCAATGAAAACGCCGAAAACGTCATCGCCATCGTCAAGCAGAAAGTCGCTGAATCCAAAGGCGCATCCGATGAAGAGATCCTGCAGATGATCGACGAGGGCTGCGCGGAAATCGGCGTGACCTTAACCGATGCGGAGAAGCAGCAGGTGCTGGCGCTGATGAAGAAGATCTCCAAGCTGGACCTGGACACCGATAAGCTGATCGAACAGGCGGGCAATATCTACGACCGGCTGAAAGACCTGGGCGTGGACGTCAGCGACCTGGACAAGGACTCCCTCCTCAGCGGGCTGGCCAAGATCTTTAATGGAATTATCAACTTTTTCAAGGGACTGTTCTCCTAAAAGATAATTGTAACTGAAACGGAAAACCGGGCATGATGCCCGGTTTTCTTTTTTATAAAAAAAGAAAAAAACATAAGCTTCTTCGGTTGTATTTTCCGGCAGAGGGGATATAATGTTATCGAGAGTTAGTTGTTGCTAATAAATATTATCAAAGGCAAACACAAGGAGAATAACCATGAATGAATGTTTTCTGGAGGTCGACGACCTCTTTAAGAGCTATGGCGAGGGCGGCAGCTATAACCAGGTGCTGAAAGGAGTTTCCTTCAAAGCCTCCCGGGGAGAACTCTGCGTGATCCAGGGCTCTTCCGGCAGCGGAAAATCCACTCTGCTGAACTGCATCGGCGGTCTGGACCGGACGGATGGCGGGCGCATCGCCGTGGAAGGCCGGGAAATCACCGCGCTGAACAGCGGCGCCCTGTCCGAATACCGCCGGGCGGATCTGGGCTTTATTTTCCAGTTTTACAACCTGGTGCCCAATCTGACGGTGCGGGAGAACATCCAGCTGTGCGAATACCTCAGCCCGGAGCCCCTGTCGGTCAAGGAACTGATGGAAGTGCTGGGGCTGACCGAACACCGGAACAAATTCCCCGCCCAGCTCTCCGGCGGCCAGCAGCAGCGCTGCGCCATCGCACGAGCGCTGGTGAAGAACCCGAAACTCCTGCTTTGCGACGAACCTACCGGCGCCCTGGATTCCGCCACTTCCCGGGACATTCTGGTGCTGTTGGAAGAGATCTTTTCCCTGGACGTTGAAGGGGAAGGCAAAGAAATCCTGAGGGCTTTCCGCCAGCGGGAAGAACTGGACCGGATCACCCTGAAGGAGGGACGGCTGGCGGAGCGTCCCGGAGAACTGGTGCTGGAACGGCGATATGCCGAGGTCCACGAAACCGCTCTTGGGGACAGGATTTCCCTTGGGGGAAAAACCTTTACCGTGGTGGGAACCGGCACAGTGCCGGACTACAACGCCCCTTACCGCAACCTGGGGGATACAGCGGTGGACAGCAAGAGCTTCGGGCTGGTCTTCCTCTGCCCGGAGGATTATGACACCCTGAAGGACAGCGGAGAAAGCCTTCGGACCGAAGAATATGCGTATGCTTACCGGCTGGAGAGCGACTATACCTCCAAAGACCTGAAGAACTACCTGAAGAGAATGTCGCCGAACATGGCCCGTCTGGAGGAAGACGCTCCGGATGTCCTGGAGCCCGAAGAACTGTACCTGATCGGGAAAAACGGGAACCTGCAGATGTTCCTGGAAGCCGGCGGGAATCTGGTACCAGATGCAGGACAGTTTCCTGTATTACTCCATGCCGGAAATGCATGCGGAAGTGACCCCGCTGCTGATCCTGTATGCCTTGGTGCTGCCGCCGGTCATCGCCGCAGTGGTGAATACCCTGGTGATCCGGAAGCGCCTGAACCGGACGCCGTTGGCTCTCCTGCGGAACGAACCCCGGGCTTCCCGGACCCGGCAGATCCGGCTGAAGGACATGTCCTTTCTCAGGATGTTCCGGACCCGGCAGATACTGCGGGAAATCCGCGCTTCCCTTACCGTGGTCTTTGGCCTGTTCCTCACCCTGCTGATGGCCATGATCGCCATCTACTGCCAGGTCTACTGCGACAAAGTCAATGACCGGATGGTAGAAGATACCCACTATGAATACATGTATTCCTATAAATTCCCGACCAAAGAGGCGCCGGCGGACGGGTATCCGGCGATAGCGGAGAACCTGTCCAAGAGTTTCGGGGAATACGAATTTGACGTGACTCTGATGGGAATCACCCCCGACAACCCCTTTTTCGACATCGATGAATTGCCGGACAGCGCCCAGGAAGTGGTGCTGGGCTCCTCTTTCGCCTGTAAATACGGATTGAAAGAAGGCGATGAATTCACCCTCACAGACAATGACAACGACCGGCTCTACGGGTTCCGGGTAACCGGAATCACCCCGTACTGTCCGTCCCACATGGTCTTTATGGACATCGATGCCCTCCGGGAGCTGTACCAATTGCCAAAGGACTACTACAACGTGGTCTTTGCCGACAAAAAGCTGGATATCTCCGGCGAACGACTCTTCAGCACCACCGCCAGAGCCGATGTCCGCCGCGCTTCCGGCGTATTCACGGATCTGATGCGGCCTATGATCATCGTGATGTCCGCCGCCTCTGCGCTGATTTTCCTGGTGGTCCTGTTCCTGATGATGAAGATGATGCTGGACCGCTCCTCCTTCCACATTTCCATGCTCCGCGTTTTCGGTTTCCGGAACCGGGAAGTCCGGAAAATGTATCTGGACGGGAACTTCATTGTGGTGGCGCTGGGAGCGCTGGCAGCGATCCCCCTCACCAAACTGATCATGAACGGGATCTTCCCCAAATACCTGGTGGCCAATGTGTCCATCGCCTTCGAACCGGCCTTCCCCTGGTACTATTACCCGGTGATGTACGGGCTGATCCTGATGATGTATCTCCTGATCAGCCTGCTGCTGATGCGAAACATCCGAAAGATCACCCCGGCGGAGGTACTGAAAAACAGAGAATAACATCCCTGCAGCGAAAAAACCGGACGGCTTTCATGCCGCCCGGTCTTTTTTATTTTAATAGTAGCCTCTTTTGGACAGTTTGTTGACCTTTTCCCGGAAAAAGGGTTTGTCCGGCAGGTCGAAACACTGCTCTTTGCTCAGTGTCACGTCTTCGAAAAAATCCCCGATGGCACAGCAGCTTCCCACCGCGCGTTCACATTTCGGAAACTTCGGGCAGATGTATTCGAAGCACTTCCACTGTTTCTCATCCCCGCCGCTCATTATTCCTGCGGATAGAATCCGGTGGTGCCTTCATCCAGGTTGATGAAGATGTTCTTCTGCTGGGTGTAGGCTTCCAAAATGCTCAGGTCGGTCTCACGGCCGATGCCGGAGTTCTTGTAGCCGCCGAAAGGCGCGCCCGCCGGAATCTGGTTGTAGGTGTTGACCCACATACGGCCGGTCTCGATGCCTCTTGCAACACGGAGCGCTTTATAGATATCCCTGGTCCATACCGCGCCGCCCAGGCCGTAATCGCTGTCGTTGGCCATTGCCACGACTTCGTCCTCGGTCTTGAACTTGATGACCACCGCCACCGGCCCGAAGATTTCTTCCTGGGCCACGCGCATGTCGTTGGTCACGTCGGTAATCAGGGTCGGTTTGAAGTAGCAGCCCTTAGCCAGGTCGCCGTCGGTGTTCCGTTCGCCGCCGCAGGCGATGGTGGCGCCTTCCTGTTTCGCGATCTCGATATAGGACTCGATCTTGCGGACCTGATCCTCGTTGATCTGGGAACCGATCTGCGTGTTCATATCCATGCTGTCGCCCTGCTTGACGGTTTCAAAGGCCTTGATGGCAGCCTCCACGAACTTGTCGTAAATGCCTTCCTGTACGAAGACTCTGGAACCTGCGCAGCAGACCTGACCCTGGTTAAACAGGATGCCGACCTGCAGGCCGTCGATGGCCTGGTCGAAGTTGCAGTCGTCGAAGTAGATGTTGGCGCTCTTGCCGCCCAGTTCCAGCGTAGCCGGGATCAGCTTGTCCGCCGCAGCCTTTGCAATGCTCAGGCCGACTTCGGTGGAACCGGTGAAGGCCAGCTTCCGGAATCCCGGGTGATCCAGCATGTACTGGCCGGCCTTGGAACCCTTGCCGGTGATCATGTTGATGACTCCCGGAGGAAGCAGATCCTCGATCAGTTCGAGGAACACGATCAGGCTCAGCGGTGTATTCGAAGAAGATTTGATGACGGTGCAGTCCCCGGCGGCCAGTACCGGCGCCAGTTTCCATGCTGCCATCAGGAGCGGGAAGTTCCAGGGTACGATCTGTCCGACAACGCCGATTGGCTCATGCAGCACGATGCTCAGCGAGTTGCCGGTGATGTTGGGTGTATTCAGAACGGTTGCGCTGCCCTGCTGTGTCAGGATCGCGCCGGCGAAATACCGGAAATGCTCCGAAGACCAGGGAACGTCGATGAAGGTGGTCTCACGGATCGGTTTACCGTTGTCCAGTGTTTCCACTGCCGCCAGAAGCTCCGCGTTTTCATCGATACGGTCAGCGATTTTCAGCAGGATCTCCGCCCGGTCCTGTGGCTGAACATCTTTCCATGCCGGGAATGCTTTCCATGCAGCCTTTACCGCTGCGTCCACATCCTCCTCCGTAGCCTCTGCGCAGTATGCCAGGTGTTCGCCATTTGCCGGATTCGTGACATCAAAAGTCTTACCGTCGGAAGCATCACGCCATTCGCCTCCGATATACAGTCCATACTTTTCCTTGAAGTTAACTGCCATTATTCTCCCTCCTTAAAATGACCTGTACGGTTTACTTTAACTTAACTTTATCATATAATGGAACTGAGCATTAAAAAATAGCCAAAATGAACATTTTTTAAGATACCAGATGAAACACAAAACGGGGAGGGAAACGATGCTGAAATACAGTTTTGAACGAAAACAGGGCGTGCCGCTCTATGAGGAGTTATACAAGGCGCTGAAGGCGGATATCCTGGCAGGCCGGCTTCGTGCCGGAGAGCGTCTGCCCTCCAAGCGGGCCATGGCGGAAGACAATGACATCAGCGTCACCACCGTCCTCAACGCCTACCAGCAGCTGATCACGGAGGGGTTCATCACCAGCAGCGAAAAGCGGGGTTATTTCGTCGCCGAGATCCAGAAAATCGAGCCGGTTCCGGAAACGCCCCGGCCCTTTGTCGGGAAGTACTATAAAGAGGATGAATGGTTTGCGGACTTCCAGTCCAACAACTTCCTGTACAATCACTTTCCCTTTGCCATGTGGAAGAAGGTAATCCGGGAGATCCTGTCGGAATACGACCTGGAGCTGGTCCGCCGGGGAAATCCTTTCGGGCTGGAGGAACTCCGGACCCAGATCGCCGCCTTCCTGTACCGCTCCCGGGGGATCTCCGTGTCCCCGGAATGCGTGATCATCGGCGCCGGCATCGAGTACCTGTACGCCCGGCTGGTGAACCTGTTTCCGGAGGATACCGTCTACGCCGTGGAGACCCCTGGCTACCGAAAGATTCCGGACATTTACGACGCCTACGACCTCCGGTGGCGGAACGTGGGAATGGACGCCCACGGCATCCGGATGCCAGAACTGATATCCAGCGGTGCCAACATCGTCCACGTCTCCCCGGAGCATCATTACCCGCTGGGAACGGTCATGTCCGTCGCCCGCCGGTACCAGCTGCTGAACTGGGCCAACAGCGATGAAAACCGCTACATCATCGAGGACGATTACGACTGCGAATTCCGGTATCAGTCCCGGATCATCCCGGCATTGAAAAGCCGGGACAGCGCCGGCCGGGTCATCTACATGAACACCTTCAGCAAGACCCTTTCCCCGGCGGTCAGGATCAGCTATATGGTGCTGCCGGAGCATTTGCTGCAGCGCTATATTGAACACACCCGCTTCTTCACCAACTCCACCTCCAGCCTGGAACAGTACGCCGTGGCCCGGTTCCTGGAAAAGGGCTATTTCGAGCGGCATCTCAACCGAATCCGGAAACGGTACCGGCAGGAAGGGGAGCAGCTCATCGCCCTCCTGCAGGAAAACAAACGGATCCCCATCCGCTCCATCCGGGGCGGTGACAGCGGCACCCATGTGACGGTGAGCCTGGACACAACGATGAGCGACGCTGAGCTTCGGAAACGCAGCGCCGAGGCGGGCGTCCACCTGAGCTGCCTGTCGGATTTCTGCACCCGGCCGGACCCCCGGTACGACCACGTGATGGTGCTGAATTTCTCCGACATGGACGAAGAGACCCAGCGGGAGGCCATCCGGCGGCTGGGAGAGATTTTCTGAGAAAAATGAAAAAGAGACTTCCCGTTTCCGGGAAGTCTCTTCGTTTCCTTCACATGGTTTAGCCGAAGTATCTGTCCAGCAGGCCCTTGAATGCCTGTCCGTGTCTGGCTTCGTCTCTGGCCATTTCGTGGATGGTGTCATGCAGCGCATCCAGGCCCAGTTCCTTGCACTTCTTCGCTAAAGCGGTCTTGCCGGCACAGGCGCCGTTTTCCGCAGCAACTCTCTTTTCCAGGTTTTCCTTGCTGGAGGGAGAAACTACTTCGCCCAGCAGTTCTGCATATCTTGCAGCGTGGTTCGCTTCTTCGTAAGCAGCCTGTTCCCAGTACATGCCGATTTCCGGATATCCTTCACGGAAAGCAGCTCTGGACATAGCCAGGTACATACCTACTTCGGAGCATTCACCGGCGAATTCCATTCTCAGGGATTCAACGATTTCAGGATCTACGCCCTGTGCTACGCCTACGATGTGTTCGGAAGCCCAGCTCAGTTCTTCTCCGTCGTCTTTCTTGTTGAATTTAGATGCAGGTGCCTTGCAGATGGGGCACTGTTCCGGTGCCTCAGGGCCTTCAGCGGTGTAACCGCAGATCGAGCATACCCATTTCATAATCAAATACCTCCTATTGTCAATTTATAAATGATCCTTCATTTATTCTTCAATTTTGCCATAGCGTTGGCAAAAAAGCAATCGTTTTTTATAAGCCCAAACAGACAATTTATACGTTGAACCGGAACAGGATGACGTCCCCGTCCTTCACCACGTATTCCTTGCCTTCGGAGCGCACCAGGCCTTTCTCTTTGGCCGCCGTCATGCTGCCGCAGGCGATCAGGTCGTCGTAAGCCACGGTCTCCGCCCGGATGAAGCCCCGCTCGAAGTCGGAGTGGATCTTTCCGGCCGCGCCCGGTGCCTTGGTGCCTTTCTTAATGGTCCAGGCCCGCACTTCCGGTTCGCCCGCTGTCAGGAAGGAAATCAGGTCCAGCAGGCTGTAGGACGCTTTAATCAGTTTGTCCAAGCCGGACTCCTCGATGCCCAGTTCTTCCAGGAACACCGCCTTTTCCTCGTCGTCCAGTTCCGTCAGCTCCGCCTCCAGTTTCGCACAAATGACCGCCACCTCGGAATGCTCGCTGGCGGCGAATTCCTTTACTTCCTGCACCAGGGGATTGTCTTCCCCGTCCGCCGCGTCGTCTTCCGACACGTTGGCCGCGTAAATCACCGGCTTGTAGGACAGCAGGCAGAGGGACTTCACGAATTCCGCTTCGTCCTCCGTCAGTTCCATCGTCCTGGCGGACAGTCCCTGCTCCAGCACGGCCTTCACCTTGTTCAGGATGTCCAGTTCCTTCTGGAGGCTCTTGTCTCCCTTCAGGTTCTTGGTGGTCTTCTGGATCCGGCGGTCGATGAGTTCGATGTCGGAAATGATCAGTTCCAGGTTGATGGTCTCGATGTCTTTCAACGGCCCGATCTTCCCGTCCACATGGACCACGTTCTCGTCCTCAAAGCAACGCACCACGTGGATGATGGCGTCCACTTCCCGGATGTGGGAGAGGAACTTGTTCCCCAGACCCTCGCCCTTGGAAGCGCCTTTCACCAGGCCGGCGATGTCCACGAATTCGATGCTGGTGTGGACGATTTTCTTCGAGTTATACATATCGTGCAGGACCTGCAGCCGTTCATCCGGCACCTGCACCACCCCGACGTTGGGGTCGATGGTGCAGAAGGGATAATTCTCCGCCTGGGCCCCTGCCTTGGTGATCGCATTGAAAAGGGTGCTCTTGCCGACGTTCGGCAGCCCCACCATTCCTAATTTCATTTATTCTCACATCTCCTTTGTTTTCAAGGCTTTTGAGGTTTTCAGTCTCGTTTTACGCCATTTTTACGCCATTTCCTGCTCCTTCCAATAAAAAAACGAGCCGGACATAACTATATTATTATATCATTCCGGCTCGCTTTGCTCAATAGCTGCTGCACGCAATTATTAGAATTTCAATAATACTCCCCTCTCGCCCCACGTCAACCCGATCCGGGGATTCCAACCATCCAGACTGACCGAAATAGCCCCAATCCGACAGATTTGTCAGCCCTTCCGGCTACTTTTTCTCTCTGAGGCTGACCATTTACCTTCTTCCTCACTGATTGCGTCAGCCCGATACACTTCTTTTGGCGTTGCGGGCTGACCATTGAGCATAATCTTCAAGACTTCCGTCGGCCTGACTCACAGATTCGGGCATCCCAGGCTGACCAATCCTCTTGTTTCCCGCCTCCCGGATCAGCCCAAGTCTCTTTATATCGTACTTTAGGCTGACGGACGACCCTCTCATTGCCGCCGTAGGGTCAGCCTGATAGAATTCTCTCTGCATTTTGGGCTGACCCCTCGAGGATTATCCCGGGCTCAGCGTCAGCCGAATCCTTGATTCTGCTCTAACAAGGCTGACCAACGACTCTCCCGCGTCTTTACCATGAATAAACCCCGGATTGATTCTGTTATATCATATCCGGGGTTCGCATAGACTGCTTTAATGATTATTCTGAGTCAAAAAGAACCGTCCCCAATGACTCCAATGACTCACGGTTTCTCCGGGGGTTTGCCGCCATCCGGGGGAGCACCGCCGCCCGGTCCGCCATCCGGGGGAGCGCTGTGTCCGCTCCCCTGGGAGACAACTGCCTCGATGGCCTGTCCGGCAGACGCGCCGCCGTCATAAGCGACTCCGTTCACATAAAGGGTATGCCCGTTGAGATCGATGGACCCGGCTTTACAGGTCAGAGCGGTGATGTATGCGTCATCGGTAAGCACCCACTTGGAGTCCGCATCCAGTTCCACATAGACCTCGCCTTCCTGCCCTTCCGGATTGATGCTTCCGTTAAAGACGGATCCTTCTTTCAGGATCAGGTTCAGGTGGGATACGTCGTCCACCAGCATGTTCCCGTTGATTTCCTGGTTCGCCGCATTCAG
>JAFWFI010000136.1 GCA_017515705.1 Bacillota bacterium | reverse complement strand
TAAAGTGTTCTTTCATACTGTTTTGTCTCATCTTCTCCCCCTTTTGGATTCTTTTGTCATTTCCAGTGTCATCCCAAATTAACTGTCAGTCCTTTTCAGGCTGACCGAGTCTCCCCCGCACTGCCTTCCGCGTCAGCCCAAACCTATAACATCTCCATCCAAGGCCGAACAATCCTACTCTAGCGACGGCCCTGCGCCAGCCCAAACCCACAATACCGCTGTCCCAGGCTGACCAACTTGCCCCCGAATATCCTTCCGCGTCAGCCCAATTCCCTTGCTTTTCCACCTCAGGCTGACCAATTCGCCCCTGAATTTCCTTCCGCGTCAGCCTGGATTCGAAGTTCCTTCGCCCAAGGCTGACGTTTTGTGGATCAGTCTAAAGATTTCGTCAGCCCATCCATCTTTTCACCTAACTTTCGGCTGACCATACTCCTATTTCTCCACCTCCTTCGTCAGCCCAGCTTCATCGTTCAGTTGTTTCAGGCTGACCATTCTGCGCTTATCACAGTTTCCGCGTCAGCCCAGATCTGCGGTTCCTTCGCCCGGGGCTGAAGTTTTGCGGAGCAACCTCTGCATTTGGTCAGCCCCAATGTCCTCTCGCAGGGTTTTCGGCTGACCAATCCGGTCCTGGCCACGGCACCGCGTCAGCCCAGTTCCAAGGTTCCTTCGCCCGGGGCTGACGTTTTGCGAATCAACCCCGTAATTTGGTCAGCCCTATTGACCTATCGCCGGGGTTAAACCGGCCAGCGCACTCCTTATTTCGTCAATTATACTTTATTTTACCTTTGTTATCAATATATTCCTTTTTCAGCGCAAATAAAGAGGATCCCTCCTCCCCTTGCTGCCGGTACGCGTACTTTCTACGCGCAGAGACAGAGGTTATGGAAGCATCCTCTTCCTGGTAAATGAAGGAGGGCCGAACAATCATGCAGTCCGACCCTTTGGAAATATTATAACATATGCGCTCTCAGGTATTCATTGCTTTCCGGGCTCAGGTATTTCGGCGCTACGTCAAAGACGGTGACACAGCCGGTCTGCCCTTCCGCAGCCATCTTGCAGATCGCCCGGGCGTAAGCCACCAGCACGCTGCCGGTGAATTCCGGATTGGAGTCCAGTTTCAGGCTGTACTCGATCACGTGTTTGTTCTCGTTGTCCCAGCCGGTGGACCCGGTCCGCAGCACGAAGCCGCCATGCGGCATGGCGCTGTGTTTTTCGTTCAGCTCTTCCTGGCTGATGAAGTGGACCGTTGTATCGTATTCATCGAAATAGTTGGGCATTTCCTTGATGGCTTTTTCCACCGCCGCCGCATCGGCGCCGTCTTTGAGCACCACAAAGCATTCCCGGGTGTGTTTCTGCCGGGTGGTAAGTTCCGGATTTGAGCCGGAGCGCACCTGTTCCAGGGCACTTTCCACGGGAATGGTGTACTGTTTCGCATCCGCTACGCCTTCGATCCGCCGCACTGCGTCGGAGTGGCCCTGGCTGATGCCTTTGCCCCAGAAGGTATAGTCGCTGCCGTTCGGCAGAATGGCATTGGCATACAACCGGTTCAATGAAAACATGCCGGGATCCCAGCCGCCGGAGATCATCCCCAGGTGGCCGCTTTCCTTTGCTGCCTTATCCACATTGGCAAAGTGTTCCGGAATCTTGGCATGGGTATCAAAGCTGTCAATGACATTGAACAGCTTCGCATACGCAGGCGTCTGTTCCGGCAGATCCGTGGCGCTGCCGCCGCAGAGCATCATTACATCCACCTTGTCCGTCCAGGCCTCCAGGTCCGCCACGTTCACCACGGGCGCGCCCGGTGTTTTCACTGCAACAGAAGCCGGATCTCTGCGGGTGAATATCGCCGCCAGTTCCATATCCGGCGCCGCCGCCACTGCCGCTTCGATGCCTCTGCCGATGTTGCCGTATCCCAGTATTCCGATTCTGATCATTGTTCGTTCCTCCTTGTATACTCTCTCTTCCTGAAGAAAATAATACCGCAGGTTTTCCTATTTTACAAGAGAAACTGCGGATTATTTGAAAATTTTTGGTCTGATTCCGAAATATTTTCCGTTAAATTCTTATAAATGTTCGTGTTTTCTTGCTTTTCCCCGGCTTCTGTGAAAACAGAACAGCCAGCCGGCGAAACAAAGAGGCACCGCCGCCAGCACATCCACCGCCGAATGCTGCTTCACAAAGAGGGTGGACAGACAGATCAGCACCGCCTGAGCCGTTATAAACACTGTCCACTTCGCTGAGGAGAAGCGCCTGGTGTCCCGGGCGGCAAAAACCACCCCGAAAGCCCCGATCACATGCTCCGACGGGCAGACGTTGGTCGTTGTGTCGATGCTGTACAGCAGTTTCGTCAACATCCCGAAGGGATCCCACCACTTCGGGTCGAAATCCGCCGGCCGCAGTTCCTGGCAATTCGGGTATACCAGATAAACAATCACCGCCACGGAAAAGGTGAGGATGAAATAGTACATCAGCCGCCGGAAGGTCTTTGGCTCAAAGAAACCGGCATACACCAGCATCGCCGCCATGAAGAAAAACCAGAACACATAGAAAAGGATGAAAAACTCGCAGAAAGGAATGATGTCATCCAGTCCGCAATGCATGGGCGTATAGACCGTGCCCGCCGGGCGCAGCCGTTCAATGAGAAAGAATACCAGCAGATACAGCGGCCAGAACAATAACAGTTTGAAATGCCGATTCTGCGGTTTACCGGATTCTTCAATGATATCTTCCCAAAAGCACCGGTCCATCCGTCTCGTCTCCTTTCATCGTCCTTTTCATTATACCACAAAAAACCGCCCCGGGCGGAATTCCTTTTTTGATAGGATCCCCTGCAGCATATCATCCTATATATCATTGTCCTGGTTTTGACACAAAAAAACACGCTTGCTATACTGGTATTAGAACAAGCTCTCTGAACGGAATCACCCTGGGAATTATCCCATAATTACATTTTATGTGAAAAAGGAGGACCATTATGAAAATCACAAGAGTTGAAGCCATTCCACTGCGGCTGCCGGAAGAGGATATCAAATACAAGTCCACCGGCGTAAATGAGGCTCTCATCGTAAAAGTTTACACAGATGAGGGTATTGTTGGTCTTGGCGAATCCTGGACAAACGCGATCATGGGAAAAGCCATCATCGACGCGCCTTTCGCATGGAATGCAAGTTCCGGTCTGGGCAGGATCATTGTCGGTGAAAACCCTCTCGACATCAACCGTCTCTATGAAAAAATGTATAAAGAAAGCTTTTATCTCGGAAGAAGAGGGCTGATCGTTCAGTGTATGGCTGCCATAGACATCGCTCTCTGGGATATCGCAGGCAAATACTACGGCGCTCCTATACACAAGCTCATGGGCGGAGCGTACCGTGACACTCTTCGCTGCTATGCAAGCGACACCTTCCGGCCCACCCCGGAAGAAACATTTGAAAGCGCCAGAAGATACAAAGAGATGGGATTCACCGCTGCCAAATACGGCTGGGAGCCTCTCGGTCAGAACGAAAAGCTGGACCTGGCATTGGTGCAGGCCGTTCGTGAAGGAATGGGCAGCGAAAACGAGATCATGATCGACTGCGGATGCTGCTACGATGCAAAAACCGCTGTTCGCCGTGCAAAACAGTTTGAAGAATTCAACATTTACTGGCTGGAAGAACCGGTTGACAACGATGACCTTGAGGGTTACAGACGGGTTGCCGCAGGCACCAGCACACGAGTCGCCGGCGGGGAAGGGAACAACGGCCTCTGGCAGTATAAAAACTTTATCGACAACAGCAATGCGGACGTGATCCAGATCGACCTGGCCGACAACGGTATCACTGTCGGTAAAAAAGTTGCCGAATACGCTGAATTACATCATAAGCAGGTCTGCAACCACTACTATTCCACGCCGATCAATCTGGCGGCAGGCATCCAGTTCTGTGCTGCGATCAAGAACGTTGAATTCCTGGAATACTGTGTGGAACTCGGACCCATTCAGGATTCCCTGATCAACGAAGACCTCAGCGCAGTCAACGGCTACTGCAAAGTCGGAAATGCGCCCGGTTTAGGCATCAGTTTGAACGAAGACACGGTTGAGAAGTATCGAATCAGAGATTATGTTCTCAAATAAAACCGCTTGAAAAACCTGTATTAAACAAAGTCCCCGGAAATCGAATGATCCCCGGGGCTTTTCTCTTTGCCGCTTTTGCAAGTTATGATTTCTCTCCCGTCAATACGGCAGTTTTCCTTTCCAGACGATGTCCCGGTAATTGGCCCGGTCCGTGTCCCCTTCGGTGGAGAAGCACAGGATGCGGGACCGTTCATTCAGCCCCAGCATCTCCTTCTGTTCCGAAAGAGCCGGATCCGACAGCAGCGCCGCCGCAAGGCCCAGCCCCGCTGCTCCGCTTTCGCCGGAAATGACACGTGGGTCGCTTCCCAGGGGGTTCCCGAGGATCCGCATCCCCATCGCCGCCGCCTCATCCGGAATGGAGGCAAAGAACTCCGCATGGTCCCGAAGCAATTCCCAGGCGATGTCGCAGGGTTCCCCGCAGCATAACCCGGCGCAGATGCTGTCCATGTCTCCCGTTACAAAATGGAGTGTTCCGTCCGCCGCCTCCGCCGTCCGGAACAGGCAATTGGCCGCATGGGGCTCCACGACGATGATCGCCGGCGGCATTTTCCGGTAGCGGTTCGCAAAATAGGCTGCTGCCGCTCCCGCCATCGACCCGACTCCGGCCTGCAAGAACACATGGGTGGGCACGACGCCCTGCAGCTGGTCCGCCGCTTCATCCGCCATGGTCAGGTACCCCTCCATGATCCACCTGGGGATCCGGCGATACCCTTCCCAGGCCGTGTCCTGCACCAGGGTCCATCCCTGCTCCTCCGCCTGTTTTTTCGCAAAGCGCACCGTGTCGTCGTAATTCCATTCCGTGATTTCGGCCTCTGCGCCCGCCGCCCGGATGTTCTCCAGCCGCTCTGCCGCACTGCCCTTCGGCATGTACACCACGCTCTTTGCACCCAGGCGGTTCGCCGTCCAGGCCACGCCCCGGCCGTGGTTGCCGTCGGTGGCCGTCACGAAAGTCATCTCCCGGACCTGTTCCCTGATTTCCGGGGACGTCAGTTTCTGAAACGTCATCTCGTCCTCGTCCAGCCCCAGTTTTTCCCGAAGAACGTTGGCAATGGCGAAACTGCCGCCCAGGGCTTTAAACGCATTCAGCCCGAAGCGCCGGCTTTCATCCTTGACGTAAATGCCCGCTACTCCCAGCATTCCCGCCAGTTCCGTGAGCTCCGCCAGGGGCGTTGCCGCATATTCCGGAAAAGTCGCATGGTAGCTGCGCACTTCCCGGGCACGGGCTTCGCCGAATACACTCTCCCACCATTCTTCCGGCAGTTTATTCTGAATGATCCGAATCTTTTCCATCTTTTCCTCCTCCGTCCTCGTCGTTTCTGCATCCATTATACCATACAAAGGGGCCGGTGTCTGTTCACACCGGCCCGGTTTTGTTGTTATTTACAGGCAAAGTCCAATACTATTCTATTTCGCCACCTTCTCGCAGAACCGGTGCAGAATCGCCGCCGCCTGTGCCCGGGTAGCATTGCCCTGCGGAGCCAGAGTGGTCTCGGTCATGCCGTTGATCAGGCCTGCCGCATTCGCCCAGCCGAATGCATCCTGTGCATATCCGCTGATACTGTCCGCATCCGTGTACTTGTTCAGGTCCGCCTTCTGGCTGACGTCGTATTTCTTGTGATCCGCATACCGGTACAGGATGGCCGCAAACTGTTCCCGGGTGATCGGGTCTGTCGGAGCAAAGGTCGTCGCGGAAGTCCCGTTGACGATCCCGTTCTCCGCCGCCCAGCCGACCGCTGCCTTGTACCAATCCTGAGTCAGGTCGGTGAATGCGGATTCCTTCGCCTTCGGTTCGCCCTCCAACCGCCAGAGGATCGTGACGATCATGGCCCGGTTAGTGGTGGACTGCGGTTCGAAGGTGGTATCGGAGGTCCCGTTCATCATTCCCTTGTTCAGCACGTAATCCAGGTCCAGGTGGT
>JAFWFI010000013.1 GCA_017515705.1 Bacillota bacterium | reverse complement strand
GATCGACGAGCTGGGACTGGAAGAACTGGACCGCCAGGTACTGCGGGCCATCATCACCCAGTTCAAGGGCGGACCGGTGGGAATCAATGCCATCGCTTCCGCTGTGGGCGAGGAAAAAGTCACCATCGAAGATGCGCACGAGCCCTACTTGGTTCAGTCCGGATTGATTCTGCGGACGCAGAAGGGACGGATCGCATCGGAACTGGCTTACCGGCATTTGGGGCTGGAAGCCCTGTTGGATAAGGGCGGACCGGACAGCGGACAGGTCCGGATGGATTTATAGAGATTAAAAAAAGGGGAGTAAACATGAAAAGAATAATCGGAGTACTGTGTGCCCTGGCTGTTTTTGTGTGCGCGGGAGCCTTTGCTTTTGCCGCATCGGAAGACGTGCCGGGCTTTATACGAGTGGGAATCGGCCAGTACGGCAGTTCGCTGTACTATTTGGATTTTCCCGAAGGCTTTGCCATTTACGAATACGAAAACGGAGAAATCTACCTGAAGGAGAGTTATCCGGATGTGGCCCGGGCGGAACTGGTATGCCAGGACGGCTATATCAATGTCTATGACGAGTACGGAGAAGAACTCTTTATTTCATACGGCGACACGTCCCGGTACTTTATCGGCTCCACCGATATGGAAAACGGAACCTTTTCCGAAGGGGGAAGGACCTGGAGGGGCGGCTTGATGCTCTACCGCTGCGGCTCGGGTTACAGTTATATCAACGTACTGAGCCTGGAAAAATACCTGTACGGAGTCCTGCCGAAGGAAATGAGTTCATCGTATCCTGCGGAAGCGCTGAAAGCCCAGGCGGTCTGCGCCAGAAGTTATGCTGCCCGGACGGTCCTGAGCGGTGGAAAGCACAGCGCCCAGGGATATGATGTCTGTGCCAGCCAGGACTGCCAGGTTTACGGCGGAATGTCCTGCGAATCCGCAAAATGCTCCTCGGCAGCTGCGGATACGGCGGGTATGCTGGTTTATTACAATGGCGCGCCGGTTTCCTGTTATTACTCCGCCAACAACGGCGGCTGGATCGAAAGCAGCCAGGAAATCTGGGGCGGAGGCGCAGGCTACCTGCAGGCGAAAAAAGACGACTTCAATCCGGATGACAACTGGGAAGTCGCGTTTACGGATGAACAGCTGAAATCGATTCTTCGTTCAGCCGGCCACAACATCGGCAATATCCAGAAGGTCCAGATCACCAAACGGACCGCCGGCGGGAGCGTGCTGGAAATGGAATTCACCGGGGACGCCGGAAAGGCCGTCATCAACCGGGACCGGATCCGTTTCCTGTTCGGGTCTTCCGTGATGCGTTCGCTGAAGTTTGACCTGACGGAAAACGGCTATGAAACCGTTACGAAGACGATCCGCGAACCGGTGGAAAAGGAAAAATCCATCGCTTTGGACCAGTATTACGTGCTGGACCGGACCGGCGAGGTCATGGTGCTGAACCTGAATGAAGTTGTGGCAAAAAGCCTCAGCGACGCCCTCGTGATCAAAAAAGCGGAGACGGTCACTGTGGAGAAGACCGTCCAGGAAAAGAGCGGTTATGACGGAATCAAGATTTCCGGCCGGGGATTCGGTCACGGTGTGGGCATGAGCCAGACCGGTGCCCGGGAAATGGCTTCCCAGGGCTACGGTTATCAAGATATCCTGAAATATTACTTTATCGGGGTGACAGTGCAATAAAATGAAACTAACGGATTTTGACTATATGCTGCCCGAAGAACTGATCGCGCAGCATCCGGCGGACAAGCGGGAAAACTCCAGGATGATGGTTGTGGACCGCGCCGCCGGTACGATCGAACATAAGCATTTTTACGATATCATTGACTATCTCCGGCCCGGAGACCTGATGGTCCTGAACGATTCCAAGGTCATTCCGGCCCGGATTTTTGGCTTTAAAGAAAAAACCGGAGGAAAGGTCGAAGTTCTGTTGACCAAACGACTGGAAGGGGACGTCTGGGAAGCCATGGTCCGGCCGGGCAGGAGGCTGAAAACCGGGACGGTCATAACCTTTTCGGACGAAAAGAAGTTCCGGGCGAAGGTCATCGGCTTCGGCGAAGACGGGACCCGTCATTTAAGATTTGACTATGACGGCATCTGGAATGAACTGCTGGACGAATTCGGGCAGATCCCCCTGCCTCCCTACATTGACCGGGAGAACGAGTCGGAAGACAAAGACCGCTACCAGACCGTGTACTGCAGATACGAGGGATCCGTGGCGGCGCCGACCGCAGGACTGCATTTCACGGAGGAGATCCTGCAGAAACTGAAGGAAAAGGGCGTGGAGCTGGCTTTCGTCACCCTCCACGTGGGCATCGGGACTTTCCGGCCCGTGAAGGAGGAAGAGATCGAAGATCATCCGATGCACTATGAAGAGTATTCCATCGACGAGGAAACAGCCGAGAAAATCAATCGGGCGAAACGGGAAGGCCGCCGGGTCATTTCCGTCGGGACCACCTCCACGAGAACGGTGGAAAGCGCAGCCGGGGAAGACGGCTTTGTCAGAGCCGGGCAGCGGAGCACGAACCTGTTCATTTACCCGCCGGTTTACCGTTTCAAGGTGGTGGATGCGCTGCTGACTAATTTCCATCTGCCGAAATCCACGCTGATCATGCTGATTTCCGCTTTTTATGACCGGGAAAAGATCCTGGAAGCCTATGAGGAAGCGGTACGGCAGCAGTACCGGTTTTTCAGCTATGGCGACTGTATGCTGATCCTTTAGAACGACGAAAGAGAGAATAACATGGCATCCCTGACTTTTGAACTGATCAAAAAAAGCAGCCGCAGCAAAGCTCGCAGGGGGCGGATCACCACCCGGCACAGCGTTATTGAAACGCCCGTATTTATGCCGGTGGGGACCCAGGCCACCGTGAAAGCCATGAAACCGGAGGAAGTCCGGGACATGGGGGCGGACATCATTCTGGGAAACACCTATCACCTGTTTCTCCGCCCGGGACATGAGCTGATCCGGGAAGCCGGGGGACTGCATACATTCATGAACTGGAGCGGGTCCATCCTCACGGACAGCGGCGGATTCCAGGTGTTCAGCCTCGGTAAAATGCGGAAGATCACGGAAGAGGGCGTGAAGTTCCAGTCCTATCTGGACGGGTCCAGGCACATGCTGACGCCGGAATCCGTAGTGGAGATCCAGACGGCGCTGGGCAGCGACATCATGATGGCTTTTGACGAGTGTGCGCCGTATCCGGCGGACCGTCGGTACATCAAGGATTCCCTGGAACGGACCACCCGCTGGCTGAAGCGCTGCAAGGAAGCCCATTGGAATACGGAAGAGCAGGCCCTGTTCGGCATCATGCAGGGCGGTATGTATAAGGACATGCGGAAGGAAAGTGCTGACCAGATAGTGGAAATGGACCTGCCGGGCTATTCCATCGGCGGGCTTTCCGTCGGAGAACCCAAGGAAATCATGTATGACATGCTGGACGACTGTGTGGACTGGCTGCCGGAGGAAAAACCCCGCTATCTGATGGGAGTGGGAAGTCCGGATTGCCTGTTGGAAGGCGTGGCCCGGGGCATCGACATGTTCGACTGCGTGATTCCCACCCGAATCGCCAGAAACGGCATGGCTTACACCTCCTTCGGAAAAGTTTCCATTAAAAACAAACAGTACGAGAAAGACTTCGGACCGCTGGATCCGAAATGCGACTGCTACACCTGCCGGAATTATTCCCGTGCTTACCTTCGCCATTTGTTCAAGGCCGGGGAGATCCTCTCCTCGATCCTTCTGACCCATCATAACATTTATTACCTGCTGAATCTGATGAAAGAGGTCCGGCAGGCCATCGAAGAGGACCGTTTTGAGGAGTACCGGCTGGATTTTTATCACGAAACCGGCGACACGTGGAAATAAGTATGCTATAATACTAAAAAAAGACGGGAAATGACCGAGATGAAAGAATCGGCCGGAAAGAGGACGACATGATTATTTCAAACCTGGAAATGGTGATTCGTCTGGCTTTGGCGGTGGCATTGGGGGCTGCCGTGGGGCTGGAAAGAGAAAAGAAAAATCAGGCTGCCGGACTTCGTACCCATATCGTTGTAATCCTGGGGGCTACTTTAGTCATGCTCATTTCCAAGTACGGCTTTTCGGATATATTCATCAACACCAAGGATCCGGCGCGTCTGGCGGCGCAGGTTGTCAGCGGCATCGGTTTTCTCGGCGCCGGGATGATCATCGTCAACCGGAACAAGATCCGGGGACTGACAACGGCAGCCAGCTTATGGACCACAGCCTGCATTGGCCTGGGTGTGGGCGCCGGCTTCTATGTGCCCGCCATTGCCACGACGGTACTTCTGGTGGGGACGCTGTCCTTTGTGCAGTATCTCGAGCAGCATCATGTGAAAAAGGACTCCCGTAAAATCTATGCGGAAGTGGAGCAGCTGGATTCCTTTATGCAGGAACTGGATGAAGTGCTGACCCGGCAGGCAGTGAACCTGGGCCGGGTGGAGATTCTGGAGAAGAGTTACCCGGACGAATTGGACGTGGGGGAAAACACGCCCGGAATCGTGAAGGTGATGGTCTATCTCCAGCTTCCGCGTTATACGGACTGCAGTTTTATTATCAGCAGCCTGAGCAAGATCGAAGGCGTCCGGCTGGTTGAGGAAAGATAAATGAAAAAAGGCGAGTTTTTACGTGTAAAAATCGAAGAGCAGCGATATCCGAATGAGGGTATCGCTCATTTTGACGGCAGAAGAATCAAGGTGGACGGAGCCTTTGAGGGTCAGACCGTGGATGTGAAAGTGCTGAAATCCGGCGAAAAGCGGATGAAGGTAAAGAACATGGGCATTGTCGAACGGGCGCCTTACGAAACCGCACCGGCCTGTTCCTTTTCCGATGTCTGCGGCGGCTGCACCTTTCCGACTCTTCCCTATGAAACACAGGTGGGGATGAAACGTCAGGAAGTGCTGGACCAGCTTGCAAAGAACAACGTGCAGGCGGGGGAATTCCGGGGCATTGAAGCCTGCCCCAGAATCACAGAATACCGGAATAAGATGGAATTCACTTTCGGGGACTATGAAATCGGCGGGAAGCCTCAGCTGGGGATGCACAAAAAAGGACGGTTCATGGATGTGATCACCGTATCCGACTGCGTGATTGCCGACCGGGATTTCCAGACAATCGTGCAGGCAACCCTGGAGTTTTTCGACGAGGCAGGCCTGCCCCATTACCATAAAAAAGACCATTCCGGGTTTCAGCGGAACCTGATTATCCGGAAAAGCGAAAAACACCGGCAGCTGCTGGTGAACCTGGTGACGGCCACCGGATATGAAATGGACGAAGCAGAGTTTGCAAAGAAGCTGCTGGAGCTTCCGCTTCAAAACGAGATCATCGGCATCACCCATACTTTCAACGACCGGGTGGCGGATTCCGTATACTGCGACAGTATCCAAACCATCTGGGGACAGGACTATTATTACGAAGAAATACTGGGACTGAGGTTCAAGGTCACGCCGTTCTCGTTTTTCCAGACCAACACGGAGGCGGCGGAGCGGCTGTACTCCTATGCAGTGGGACTGATCCCGGAACTGGAAGGGAAGACCGTTTTTGACCTCTACAGCGGCACCGGCACCATCTCCCAGATCATGGCCCTGCGGGCAAAGAAAGTCGTGGGGATCGAACTGGTGGAGGAAGCTGTGGAAGCGGCCCGGGTCAACGCAGAACTTAACGGCCTGGTCAACTGCGAATTCATCGCAGGCGATGTTTTCAAAGCGCTGGACCGGATGGAGGAGAAGCCGGACATTATCGTGGTGGATCCGCCGCGGGCGGGGATCCTGCCGAAAGCGCTGCGTAAGATCCTGGACTACAAGGTGGACACCATCGTCTACGTATCCTGCAATCCCCTGACCCTGGCTCAGAACCTGGCGGTGATGCAGGAAGAGGGATACCGGGTGGAATCCGTGAAGGCTTTCGACAATTTTCCTTATACGAAGCACGTCGAGACCGTAGCCCTTTTACGTGGGGAAAAGATGGATGACTGATTCTATGGCAGGGGAGTTTGAAAGCATTACGGAAGACCGAGGACGATACAACATTTCAAGGGCAGAACTGTGATTCCACCGGAATGAAATAAAGTGGTATTTAGCAGGAGTGAAACAATATGGATAAAAGAAAGGCGATACTGTTTGCTTTTCTGGCAGCGGTCTTTTATGCCGT
>JAFWFI010000012.1 GCA_017515705.1 Bacillota bacterium | reverse complement strand
TTTGCGAAAAACGGATATATTCAATGGAAGCGGGCGCTGGCCTGCGCTGTGTTCGCATTGGCGGGATCCTTTTCCGGAGCCCGGCTGGGGCTGGCGCTGGGAGAGTCCGTGATGACCTGGCTGATGCTGGTCATCCTGCCGCTGACGGCGCTGTACATTCTCCGGGGGAAGGCCCTGGGGGAGGAAAAGGAGTCGCTGCCTGCGGGGAAGACCTGGCTGATCTGCTTCCTCATCGCCTTCGGCGTGGGGGTGTACGACGGGTTTTACGGCCCGGGCACCGGGACCTTCCTGATCCTGCTGCTGGCAGGACTGGCCAGATTAAGGGTGACGGAAGCCAACGGTACGGCGAAGGTGATCAACCTGACCACCAACATCACCGGGCTGACAGTCTACCTGATGAGCGGGAAAGTGCTGATCCTGCTGGGGCTATGCGCCGGCATCTGCAGCATTTTCGGCAATTACATCGGCACACGGGTGTTCGAGAAAGGCGGGACCCGGGCGGTGAAGCCGGTGATGATCCTGGTCATCGGAATCTTCATGGTGCGGACGGTGTGGACACTGATGCACTGAGCGAAAGAGAGAGTAAGGGAACATGAAAGGGAAAATCGTATTCAACATCGACGTGATGTTATCGAAGAAGAAAATGACAGTGACGGAGCTGGCGGAAAAGGTGGGAATCACCGTTTCCAATATGTCCGTGCTGAAGACGGGAAAGGCGAAGTCGCTGAAAATCAGCACCCTGGAGAAACTTTGCGAGGCGCTGGATTGCCAGCCCGGGGACCTGCTGGAATACCGTCCTTCCGAAGAAACGGAAGACTGGAGTGTATGGAATTTCTAGGCTGCAGTGAAAATGGAGGGAAAGATGGATCAGAGAAAGAGGATCGAAGAGATGGAGAAGCTGCTGAACGAATCCCGCGAGGCGCTGGACGGTCTGGAGAAAAGCCTGGAGGATTACCGGGAAACCCGGGAGAAGATCCGCAGGCTGGAGAAGTACTACGGCAGCGACGAGTGGCACCGGGACCGGGAGGACGATGCCGCCGGAAAACTGCCGGGTGACCTGCACCGGGGCGTGCTGACCGAGGACCTGGTCTACGACGTGCTGACGGATGAACGGGAACTGGTCCGGCAGATGGCGGAAGCGGCGGCGGAATACCTGGGATAGAGGAGTAAAATATTCAGCGTGAAGCCTGCCGAATCGAAAATGATTCGGCAGGTATTTATTTCTCAGAAAATGTTTGACATTACGTATCTGTTGAATGATAATAATAAACGGCAATTCAACAGATTAACCGGAGGAATACAATGAACGAAAAAACACCGAATCCAAAAGCATTGATCCCGGTCCTTGTTTTCCTGGTTCTGTACCTGGGAAACGGGATCTATTTTGAGTACATCAACCCCATTGAAGGTGGGATGGGCTTTTATGTGATGTCCGTTGTGGTCGCCTTTGTGATCGCGCTGATCGTGGCCCTTCTGCAGAACCGCGGCCTGAGCTTTGATGAAAAGATCCACGTATGCGCCAGGGGCATCGGCGACGATAACATCACCATCATGCTCTTCATCTTCCTGGTAGCCGGTGCCTTCAGCGGCATTGCCGGCGAAGCCGGAGGAGCGGAGAGCACGGCAAACCTTCTTTTGAACATCATACCGCCCTCCTTTGCGGTGCCGGGGCTCTTTCTCATCGCCTGCCTGATTTCCATGTCCATGGGAACCAGCGTGGGCACGGTCACCGTCCTGGTGCCCATCGCCGCTTCGGTGGCGGCCAGCGCCGGACTCAATCTGCCCATGTGCGTGGGGACAGTGGTCGGGGGCGCCATGTTCGGCGACAACCTGTCCTTTGTGTCCGACACGACCATCGCGGCCACCAAGACCCAGGGCGTTCAAATGAAGGACAAGTTCCGGGCAAATTTCAAGATCGCCCTGCCGGCGGCCATTGTCACCCTGGTGATCCTTTTCGCGATCTCCATGCAGGGCGGTTCGGCTGAACTTCAGCATTTTGACTATAACATCTGGCAGGCGATCCCCTACTTTGCGGTACTGATCGCGGCGCTTTGCGGCATCAACGTCTTTGTGGTGCTGTGTTCCGGCACGGTGCTCTTCCTGATCGTTGGACTGGCGACCGGTTCCCTGACCTTTGCATCGGCCTTCAGTTCCATGGGCTCCGGTACTTCGGGGATGTTCGAAACGATGATCGTCACCATTCTCGTGGCCTCCATCGGCGCCCTGATGAAGGAATACGGCGGGTTTGCCGCCATCCTGGCTTTTATCCGGAAGCACTCCAACAGCCGAAAGGGCGGGATGTTCGGCATCGGCTTCCTGACGGTGCTGATGGACATCGCCACCGCCAACAATACGGTGGCCATCGTGCTGGCGGCGCCCATTGCCCGGGACATCAGCCGGGAGTACGATATCGACCCGAAGAAGACCGCTTCGCTGCTGGACACGTTCTCCTGCATCGCCCAGGGCATCATTCCCTACGGCGCCCAGCTTCTGATTGCAGCCAGCCTGGCGGGGATCTCCAGCATCCGCATCATGCCCTACCTGTTCTATCAGTTCCTGCTGATCATTTGCGTTTGCGGAGCGATCCTGCTGGACAAGAGCAAAGGCCGCTCCGGGGCAGAGCCTTCCGCGGAACATTGACAGCCGGGGGCATTAGGATATAATGAGATGAAAATGAATCAGAAGAACGGAGAATGATATGGAACTGAAAAAACTGGAATACAACCTGACGGTGTGCAAGGTGGCATCGGAAATGGATTATGACCTGAGCCGTCCCTTTTATTTCATCGGCCGGACCGACGAAGAATTCTCGCTGGTTTGCAGGACGGAGGATACGCCGGCGAACACGCTGGAGCGGGAAGACGGATGGAAGGGCTTCCGGATCCAGGGGGTACTGGACTTTTCCCTGATCGGGATTCTGTCGAAGATCTCGTCGATCCTGGCGGAAGCGGGCGTAGGCATCTTCGCAGTCTCCACCTACAACACGGACTACGTGCTGATGAAAGCGGAGCAGTTTGAGGCCGGCATGAAGGCCCTGGCGGACGCCGGGTATACCGTTGTGTAGGAATGTTACTATGACGGAAATAAAAAAGCGGGAGCGCTCCCGCTATTTTGTCTTCAATCTTAAGTCTCAAGACCTCAGTCTCCAATCTCTTTCTTCTTCCCGATCTTGATGGAGTCCTGGGCGATGGTGACGCCGGTGAAGATGACGATGATGGCGATGATTTGGACCGGCAGGATGGCTTCCCCCAGAACCAGGAAGGCGATGATGCAGCTGAACACCGGAATCGTGTTGTAGATGATTGAGGCATTCGTGGCGCCGATCTTCAGGACCGCCTTATTCCACAGCATGAAGGAAATGATGCAGCAGCCGATGGCCAGGTAGAAGAAGCAGGCTACGCCCACCCGTTCGAATTTCGGGAAACCGTACATGGCGCAGTGCCCGATAAAGAAAGGCAGGGTTACACAGAATGCCACGACAAAGCCGCAGAAGATGAAGGACCAGGTGGACACTTCCGGATCCTTGTATTTATTCAGGATCGTGTACACCGACCACAGGAAAGTGGCGATGAGGATCAGGATGTCGCCGATGGTGAAATCCAGGGTCATCAGCACCTGGATGTCTCCCTTGACCAGCAGGAAAGCGACCCCCAGGATTGCCAGGATCACACCGAATACCCGCTTCGGCGTCACCTTTTCCTTGAAGATGACGCGCATAATCAGGATCGTGAAGATCGGGCTGGAGGTGGCGATCAGGCTCAGGTTTGTGGCGCTGGTGGTGCGGCCGGCCCAGTAGCACAGGAGGTTGTACAGCCCAGTGCCGGTGATCCCGCAGGCGATGATGAGCCATTTTTGCTTCAGGATCTTGTCCCAGTCCGCGATCACGTGGCGGATGGCCAGGGGGAACATGATGATCAGCGCCAGCGTCCAGCGGCAGAAGGCGATGACCGAGGGGGCGTAGGACCCGCTTAGTCCCCGGGATATAACGAAGTTTCCGGACCAGATGGCAATGGCGATGACCGCCAGCAGAACGCCGAGGGTTTTTCCGGACATTTTTTTGTTTTCAAGTTGGTTGGTTGCCTGAGTCATGATGTGTTCCTTTCTATTCTGTCAAAGCCTTGATGTAGTCTTCCAGACGGCGGATGGTTTCCTGGCGGTCGGAAGTCTTTATGGTTCGCCGCAGGTATTCATAGATGGATGCGGCCAGGGTATGTTCGCTGATCACGAAAGCCGTGCCGGGAGGGGCGGACGGGTAGACCAACGCCCCGGTGGCGCCTTTCACCTGCAGGTTGGTGCCTTCCCCCGGTGCATCGGTCAGAATCACCCGGTAGCCTTCTTCCTGCTGCAGCAATCGGATCGTATTGGTAAGATGGGCTGCCAGCTCTTCCGGCAGATAATGCAGGGGATTGGATCCGAAGAAATCCCACATCGGAAAGACCGCGCCGCCCGACCGGACGGTTTCCGGGTCCGGCAGGTGCAGGATCTCCGTCGCAGTATGCCCGGATCCAAGCAATTGCCGGAAGCGCCCGGCGCTTGCCGAAGCATATTCCTGCAGCCGGTTCAATCCCAGGCGGACGCCCATGGCTGCTGCGGTCTCCTCCGGCAGTGTGGCCAGGGACGGCAGACGCCGCAGGGAGATCATATCATCCGCCTCTTCCTCGAGGCGGGCCCATTCCAGGAAGAACTCCAGGGACCGGTCCTGCCGGAACGACTTCATCAGCGGCCGGCAGTGGGCCAGCAGCGCATCGAATTCCTTCTCCAGGGCGCGGACCATTTCATGATTGTCAATAAAGATATTCCCGGCTTCGCCCCGCTGTCCTTCCACGGAGGTGGAGACCACGGCGGCGATGCCCTTGGCGATAAACCGGGATTGGAGGAACAGCCCATCCCGCACCCGGGGGCAGAACCAGGGCTCGATGGTTCCTTCCATATAAAGGGGCATCCACTGCTGAACGGCTTGAAGCATTTCCCCAATGTTTCGGGAAAGGTTGTGGATGATACGGATCCGCCCGCCCTTTCGCAGAAACGCAGTCAAAAGACCGCGCCAGCGGAGGGCGAAGTCCGGGTCTTCCGCCAGCCATTCCATCCCTTCGTCTGAATAGAGCAGCAGGGTGGCCGGCTCCGGCAGATCGATCAGCTGTGTCAGGAAGCGCTCCACGGCATCACGCTTTCCCTGTCTTCCGTAGTAATAATACCGGCCCCTTCCCGGCAGAGGGGAGGCGGTATCCGGAGTATCCTCACTCCGTGATTTCGAGACGGAAAGGATTTCGATTTCTTCACCCGTCAGCCAGGCGGCGATCATTGCGGCCTGCTTCACTTCGCTTGATGGCCAGGGCTCCCCGGCGGTGATGGTTTCCTCGGCGGCCTTGATCTGCCAGGGCTCCCGGATGTGCCGGGCGAAATAGGTGGAAGCAGGGTCGACGAAAGAACGCCGGTGGGGCAGTCCGCGCTCGCTCCGGCGGATCCGGCTGATGTGGGAGCTGTCAAAATTCAGCGCCTTCGCCAGCGCATTGTTTTTCGTATCCGTCAGCGTCATGAGAAAATCCAGCTTACGGCCGATATACCTGGACATGGCGGACCTCCTTTCCAAACTCTCTATATTGTCTTCAGAATACTCCCGGGATGACAACTTGTCAATATTATTGACAGTGAATTTTGTCATTGCCAAAACGCCGGCCGGACGGTTTTAAAGAACCTTTATCCTGTGATATAATGTCCGGGACAGGCAGGGAGGTGTGAAGCGTTGAAATATGAGAATATCACCCGCGGGGTTTTCCTGAAGCGCCCCAACCGCTTTATTGCGGAGGTGGAGATCGGCGGAAAGAGGGAAACCGTCCACATAAA
>JAFWFI010000135.1 GCA_017515705.1 Bacillota bacterium | reverse complement strand
ATATCGATGAGCTGGTCCCGGGCGGCGCCGTAATCGGTTTTCGCCAGTTCCTTCAGCTCCGGCCAGCTGTTCATTACATTATACCCGTCCACGAAAAGATACGCAATCTCCTTCTTCCGGGGGTCGTTCTTTTCGGCCTCAAACTGCTGCCGCAGGGCCTGGGCGGATTTGTCGGAAGATTTTGCGCCGGCCCGCAGGACCTTCGGCCCGATCTCCCGCCGGTCCTTCACCGGCCCGTAGGTCCGCTCGAAAATCTTCATCAGTTCTTTATCGCTGGCCAGCACCTGCCGGTAGGCGCGGGCCTTTTCCATCAGATCCGGGTCCGTTTCCTCCCCGGTGCCGCCCCGTCCGTCCAGAACGGAGGGCAGGTGCATGTGTTCCTCTACCTCGTACCAGGGGACGATGCCGCTTTCCCCATGGTAGCAGAAGACCGAATCCGCCGGGTTCTCCACGTCCCGTTCCGGGTCGTAGCCGATGGCCTCCACCACCTCATCCTGGTTGTGGCAGGGTCCGTAGCCGTCCAGCACGCAGCTCAGGCTTCCCAGGCCCTTCGTATAGCCTGCCAGTACGGTATGGTAGCCCTTCATCTCCGACGCCGGGCAGCGGCCTCTCAGCACCGCCGTTTCCCCGTCGGTCTCGGGTCCTTCGAAGGTCCCTTTCATTCGCTGGATATCCGTCATCGCACGGCCGACATTTTCCGCCGGCACTTCCAGCGTGTAATCAAACCAGGGTTCCAGCAGCACGCATTCCGCCTTCATCAGGCCGTTTCGCACCGCCCGGTAAGTGGACTGGCGGAAATCTCCGCCTTCCGTATGTTTTTTGTGAGCCCGGCCTGCCGCCAGGCTGATCTTCATATCCGTGATGGGAGATGCCGTCAGCACCCCCGGATGCTCCCGCTCCTGCAGGTGGGTCATAATCAGCCGCTGCCAGTTCCTGTCCAGTTCGTCTTCGGGGCAGATGCTGGAGAATACCAGCCCGCTGCCCGGTTCTCCGGGCTCCATCAGCAGGTGCACCTCCGAATAGTGGCGCAGGGGTTCGAAGTGCCCGACGCCTTCCACCGTGTTCGCAATGGTTTCCTTGTAAACGATCTGTTCATCGCCGAAGGTCACATCGAAACCGAACCGCTCCCGGATCTGGGTTTTCAGGATCTCCGGCTGCACCTCGCCCATCATGGAGATCTCGATGTGGGCATTCTGCTCATTCCAGCGGATCCTCAGCATCGGATCCTCCTCCGATAACTGGGAAAGCTTCTGCAGCGCGGCGTGGTCGTCCACGCCGTCCTCCGGCAGCACCGTAAAGGTCAGGAATGGTTCGATGAAATCCGCCTGCCGCCGGGTTTCCCGGCCCAGGCCGTCCCCCGGCAGGGTGTGGTTCAGTCCGGTCACCGCCACCACCTGTCCCGGCATCGCCGTATCGATATTCGTATGCTTCAGTCCGGAATAGACCCGGATCTGGGTGATTTTCTCTTCCCAGGGCTGTCCCTGCCGGTCCGTTCCCGACAGGCTGTCCCGGACGCTGAGGCTGCCGGATGTCACCTTCAGGAAGGTGAGCCGCGCCCCGTCGTCCCCCCGGGCGATCTTGAAGACCCGGGCGCCGAAAGAAGCCGGAAGCTCCGAGCCGAAAGCCGGAAGCTTTGGATGACTGAACCGGTCCAGCCCTTCCAGCAGGGCTTCCACTCCTTCCATCTTCAGGGCGGCCCCGAAATAACAGGGGAAGAGTTCCCGCCGGCTCACCGCATCGGCGATGTCTTCATCCGCTGCATCCTCCCCCGCCAGAACCTTTTCCGTCAGGCTCTCGCTGCACAGGGTCAGTTCATCCAGAAAGGTCTCCCGCTTCGCCGGGTCCGCTGCGCCGGAAAAGTCTGCCACCGCCGGGTCCAGTCCGTTTCGGAGTCCCTCCAGGATGTCGGCCCGCTCCCTAACCGCCAGGTCCATCTTGTTCACAAACACAAAGGTCGGGATACCGTATGCCTTCAGCAGCTGCCACAGGGTCCTGGTGTGGCTTTTCAGCCCGTCCCGCGCCGAGATCAGCAGCACCGCCGCATCCAGTACCGACAGGGTCCGTTCCATCTCCGCGGAAAAATCCACGTGCCCCGGCGTATCCAGCAGGGTGAAGTGAGTATCCCCGAAATCCATCACCGCCTGCTTGGAGAAGATGGTGATGCCCCGGTTCCGTTCCATGGCGTTGTTGTCCAGGAAGGAGTCCCCGTGGTCCACCCGTCCCGGCTCCGCGATCTCCCCGCAGAGGTACAGCATCGCCTCCGACAGGGTGGTCTTCCCCGAGTCCACGTGGGCCAGCAGACCGATGCAGATATTCTTTTTTTGACTCCTGTCCATAACGCCCATTTTCGTTCTCCTTTTCCCCTAAACATTAAATGATTTTGCCGAAAAAGTCAACGTCCGGCCTCCCTGAAGCCCATTGTCCCGGGGGCAGAATCGTGGTAAAATGAACCTTAGAATAACGGGAGGTGCATGAGCATGAGAATGATGGAATTGGGAAAGACTGGGATCATCACCCCGCAGAATGCCTTCGGCGCTCTGCCGATCCAGAGGGTGGACCTGGAAACGGCGGTCCGGATCCTCCGGAGAGCTTATGAAGGGGGAATGACCTTCTATGATACCGCCAGGGGTTACACCGACAGCGAGGAAAAGCTGGGGGCGGCCTTTGAAGGGATGCGGGACAAAGTGTTCATTGCCTCCAAGACCCTGGCCCGGACACCCGAAAAGTTCCGGGAAGACCTGGACACCACGCTGAAAAACCTGAGAACCGATTATCTGGATCTGTACCAGCTTCACTTCGTGCAGCAATGCTATGCCCCGGGGGACGGCACCGGGATGTACGAGGAAATGCTCCGGGCAAAGGAAGAGGGCAAAATCCGCCACATCGGGATCACCGCCCACAAGATCGGCATCGCCGAAGAAATCGTTGAGAGCGGGCTCTACGAAGTGCTGCAGTTCCCCTTCTCCTATCTGGCCACCGACCGGGACATCGCGCTGGTGGAAAGCTGCAAAGAGGCGGGTATGGGCTTTTTGGCCATGAAGGGACTCTCCGGCGGCCTCCTCACCAATGCGAAAGCCTGCATGGCCTTCATGCTGCAGTACGAAGTGCTGCCCATCTGGGGCATCCAGCGAATGGAGGAACTGGAAGAATGGCTTTCCTTTATGGAGGAAGAGCCGGTGCTGGACGAAGAGATGAAAGCCCTGATCGAAAAGGACCGGGCAGAACTCCTGGGCGAATTCTGCCGGGGCTGCGGCTACTGCGCCCCCTGCAGCCAGGACATTATCATCAGCCAGTGTGCCCGGATCTCCCAGATGATCCGGCGGGCGCCTTCCGCCGACTGGATGACGGATTACTGGCAGAAAGAAATGGAAAAGGTGGAGACCTGCACCGAGTGCGGACTCTGCATGACCCGCTGCCCCTATGAACTCAATATCCCCACTCTTCTTCGGAAGAACCTGGCGGATTACCGGGACATCATCGCCGGCCGGACGAAAGTCTGACCCGGATCGGAATCTCCTGCACATAAAAACCCCGGAGCCTGTGCTCCGGGGGTTCTGTTGTTTTTGATCTTAGCTTCTCGATGCTTCCAGCAGTTTCTCTTTCAGCTGGTTTTCGATTGCCACCAGTTCGCTCTGGGCGGCTGCCCGTTTCTCCCTGCCTTCCTTCTGGATGGCCAGGACTTCGTCCATGGTGGAGATCAGCATCTGGTTGGTGTGTTTCAATGTCTCAATGTCCACGATGCCCCGTTCGGATTCCTTGGCGCCCTGAACGGTGGCCACCTTCAGCGCTTCGGCGTTCTTCTTGAGGAGTTCGTTGGTCATTTCGGAAACCTCGTGCTGGGCCTGGGCGGCCTGTGCCGCGTGCTCGATGCCGATGGCGATGACCATCTGGTTCTTCCACAGCGGGATGGTGTTGACGATGGTAGACTGGATCTTTTCCGCCATCATGGTGTCGGAATTCTGCACCATCCGGATCTGGGGCGCGGTCTGCATGGCGATGGTCCGGGTCAGGTCCAGGTCGTGGAGCTTCTTCTCAAAGCGCTCGCACATGGCTGCCAGGTCTTTCGCTGCCTGGGCGTCTTCCGCCAGTCCGGAGAGTTCGGCCTTCTTCTGGGCTTCCACCAGATCCACGGTTCTGACCTGCTCCAGCTTCTTGCGGCCGGCCAGCAGGTACATGGTCAGTTCCTTGAAATAGGTCAGGTTCATGTCGTACATCTGGTCCAGCATCGCCGAATCCTTCAGCAGAGTCACCTGGTGTTTTTCCAGTTCGTTCTGGATGGTGGTCACGTTGGTTTCCACCTTGGAGTACTTCGCCTTCATCATTTCCAGGCTGTTGGCCTTTTTCTTGAAGAAGCCCTTGATGCCCTTTTCCTGGGTGTCCACTTCAAAGTTCTTCAGCTCCGTCACCAGGGTGGTGATCATGCTGCCGATTTCGCCCATGTCCTTGGTCCGGACGCTGCTCAGGGCTTTTTCGGAGAAGTCCGCCAGCTTTTTCTGGGTACCGACGCCGTAGTTCATGACCCCGGTGGAGTTCTTCACGTCGATCTGGTTCACAAAGGATTCCACCTGGCGAAGTTCCTCGGGTGTGAGGGTGCTTTCCAGGTTGGCCTGTTTCTGCTGCTCAGCAGTGGCGGCGTCCACCTTCGGCGCTTCCTGCGCCTGGGCCGATCCGCCGAAGTCCAGCGCCACCTGGGCCGCTGCCTGGGCGGCTCCGGCTGCCGGTGCGGGAGCGGCAGTTGTTTCCGGCTGAACCACGGTGGGTTCGCCGTTCTGGTCAAAACTCAGGGACGGCGCTGCCGGCGGGTCCGCCAGCAAATCTTCCATCTTGACTTCGTCTTTGATTTCTTCGCTCATATCGTTCTTCCTTTCCTCTTATTTATTTCATCTTGTCTTTATCCGTCAGTCCGTCCTGGGCCATCATGGTGTTCATTACGGAAATATCCGACATAACGTCCATATTGGCATCCTCGAACATGGAATCCAGCAGGTTTTCAAAGGCTTCGTTGACCGTGTCCATAGCCTTCTCGATTTCCTCCTTGGTACTCCGTATATTCTCCCCGGTAATGGGCTGCTGATCCACATCAATGTAGGCTTTCAGCAGCTTTTCCGTAGTGGGCAGGTAGTAGTTCATGAATTTCCGGAGGTCTCTGGCGGCCGCCGGATCCTTCTTCACCTGGTCGAAGATCTTGTTGACGATCTCCTCCTGCTTGGAAAGCTTGCCCGTCATTTCTTCGCCCGGGATACTGTCGTTGCTTTCCCGGAGAGTCTTCAGGTACCGCTCCCCTTCGCTCAGGATCTCACGCACTTCCGGCGAATAGGAGGCGTATCGGGCTTCCTCCCGTTCTTTCTTCATTTCCGCTTCCGCTTCGGCCTGCAGCCGGCCTTTCTGGCTCATTAAGTACTGCTCGTAGACCTTCGGCGTCAGCATCAGTGTGGTTTCCTCGTCATCCAGTTTGGCGTGGGCAAGGTGTCCGCTCTTGATCAGGCTCTTGATGTCTTCCTTCACCAGATCGATGTTTTTCCGGGTCAGCTTGGCCAGGCTGGCCAGGGTGATGTAGGTGGCGTCTCCGGTCACCTTTCCGTATTCCAGGTATTTTTTCGTCAGTTTACGCCGCCGGTTCCCGTTCAGGATCAGGAAGATCCCGGCAATCAGGAACAGCATGGAAGGCACGGAACTGATGATGCCTTCGAGGATGGAGTGGTCCAGCAATCCGACTCCCAGCCCAAACATGGCGCCGAAAGCCGAGAATGCGATCAGGGCTGCGCCGATGATAACTCTCGGAAGACCGTTGTAACGGCCCACATCCTGCTGGAAGTAAGGCGTCCGGTAGGGATAGGCGCCGCCAAACTGACGACCCATGGCCGGAGCCTGCTGCTGGGCCTGCTGCTGCTGGCGGTACTGTTCGTAGCGGGCCTGCTGCTGAGCCTGCGCCTGCCGGCGGGCTTCCTCCGCCTGTTGAGCCTGCCGGGCTCTTTGGGCTGCCTGCCGCTGCCGCATTTCCTGCTCCCGCCGGCGTTCCGCTTCCGTATATTCCGCCCAACTCCCCTGCTGGGCACCGGGCCGAATCATCCGCTGGAGCGTGGAATTCAGGTCGCTGAAATCCCCCCGGTTCACCGCATCGGTGACCGCGTCCATCATATCCATACTGACGTTTATCATTTTATCGATATCCATCGCTATATCCCCTCTGTTTGTTTTTCTACATTATACATTCCCCCTGCGGGATTTGCAATTAGTTCGCAAAAAATCACTTCAAGAAGAATATTTATGTAAATATTTTTTTAGAAACAGGTTTCAAAATGTAGTTATTTCTGATACAATACTTACTATAATTAGTAGTTTACCATTTCTCAAAAGATAATCTTTGGGAGGAATGACAAAGTGAAAGAGCTGACAAAATTGATTAAGGGCGACATGGTTCCGGCCCTGGGAGTGACCGAGCCCGGATCCATCGCATTTATCACATCTAAAGCAAAGAGTTACACAAAGGGTGAGGTCCGGTCCGTGGAACTGGCCCTCAGTTCATCGATCTACAAAGGAGCCTTTACCTGCGGGATCCCCGGCGTTCCGGAAGTGGGCAACGCTTTCGCCGCCGCCCTGGGAATCTGCGGAGCCGACCCGGACAAGGGGCTGGAAGCCCTGGACGGCATTACAGACGCCGACCGGGAAGCCGCTCACAAACTGCTGGATGAGGGCAAGGTGAAGGTTATCCTCCATGAAATCACTCCGGACATTTACCTTCGGACTACCGTCACCACTGATTCCGATGTCTGCGAAGT
>JAFWFI010000134.1 GCA_017515705.1 Bacillota bacterium | reverse complement strand
CGCTCTGGCTGACCCTGACCGGCCTCCTGACCGCGATGAATGTGGTCCTGTCGCTGAGCATCTTCTCGATTCCCGTCCCCGGCGGGCACCTGTATTTCTGCGATGTGGTGATTGACACAGCCGCCGTGCTGCTGGACCCGGCGGCCGCCTTCATTGTGGGCGGCGTCGGCTCCTTCCTGGGGGACTTCTTCTTTTACCCCGCGCCGATGTTTGTCTCCCTGGTCACCCATGGCCTGCAGGCCGTCGTGATCTCGCTGCTCTCCCACAGGCTGTGGCAGCGGCGGCAGCTGCTGTCCTCCTCCGTCGCCGTCACCGCGGGTGCGCTGATCATGGTGCTGGGCTACACTCTGGGCCGCGCCTTTGTCTATTCCACCCCGGAATACGCCGTGCTCAAGCTCCCCTTCGAGTTCCTCCAGGCCGGTTTCGGCGCCGCCGCCTCCATGCTCCTGCTCTACCCGATGCAGCTGAAAAAGCTGTTCCGGCAGCACTTCCATGTCCATCCGGACACCCCGCCGCGGAATGCCGCTCCCCGCCGCTGAGACAGGCGGAGGCGCTCCTCATCGAACCGGAAAGCTGCGATGGGGAACAGCTGAGAATCTCCGATGAATGCTGCAAAAACCCAAATGCCCATCTCCGAAGCCCGCGCAGCGCGTGGCATCGGGGATGGGCTGTTGATTCGCAGCCGCTGCCCATTGCGGGGATCCATTGAAAAGACAGCGATGCCGCTCGCATTTTGCATGGCTTTTCGCTGGTTCTGCTTTGGGTCGCAGATCATGCACACGCCATTCATGCCAATCGTGTTCGGTCGGATCGATGTCTGCGGAGGCCGGCTCGTCCAATGAGGCTGCAGACGGGCGGTTATTCGGAATGATGCCTCTGTTTTCGGCCGCACGCGACATTCGCTGAGGCAGCGGACTGTCATTCATCCTCCGGCGCAAATCCGAAATCGCTTTTCACAAACGGCGAGTCGGGCGTCATCCGCTCATATTCCTCTGTTTCTATGGCCGACATTCAAAGCGCCCGCAGGTATTCCTCGACATTCACATAATGGATTCCATCGACATCCTTCTCATGGCTTTTCACAGCCGTAAGAGCCTACACTCGGCAAAGAAATCATCAAGAGAATGAACAGAATTACAACATCGTACAGTAGGAACCGGAACTATGAAAATAAACCTTTCAAACGAAAGACTCGCAAGTCAGGGATCCTTTGATTTATCCCTTACCTGCGAGTCTCTTTAGTCTGATTGCATTGGGTACGTCGTGTATGTATGATATGATGAGAGGATGAAGGTTAGCCGCTTCTTCTGCTCGATTTGATTCTGTCAACTCTTCCACAATCCGTGGAGATTGCAATACTCATAGGCGGCCACTACTGCGTCACCCGGAGCAAGAACGAAGACCGCGGTGGGTTTATCGCCGGGATTCAGGGCTTTGCGCTGGCGCCCTTCTTTTGTTTCCAGTAGGATCCACTGGATGGAATGAGCTTCCTGCATGGGATGCTCCACACTTCCCACGGTGACGGTCACGGTCTGACCATCCACTTGTACCACGGGCACATGTTTTTCGCCTGCTCCGTCAGAAGTGTTGGGAACAAGTGGCTTCATTTCTTCGCCGCAGCAATGGCAGCGGACACCTGAATCCTGGATGTGGGCGATGATGTTGCCGCAATGCTCGCATTTGTAGAATGTCATGGAATACTCCTCCTTCATGATACGGATCAATAGTTCTCTGCATTCACTTCAAAGTAGCTCTGGGGATGGGCGCATACCGGGCATACCTCCGGCGCCTTGGTGCCAACCACGATGTGGCCGCAGTTGCGGCATTCCCACACCTTGACCTCGCTCTTCTGGAACACTTCCTGCATCTCCACGTTTTTAAGCAGCGCCCGATAGCGCTCTTCATGGTGCTTTTCAATGGCAGCCACGGCGCGGAACTTGGCGGCCAGGGCAGGGAACCCCTCTTTTTCCGCAGTAACGGCGAAGCCCTCGTACATATCGGTCCATTCATAGTATTCGCCGTCAGCTGCCGCCGCAAGATTCTGCGCTGTATCGCCGATGCCGTTCAGTTCCTTAAACCACATCTTGGCGTGCTCTTTTTCGTTATCGGCTGTTTTCAGGAACAGGGCGGCAATCTGTTCGAAACCGTCCTTCTTGGCTCGGGAGGCGAAATAGGTATATTTGTTACGAGCTTGGGATTCGCCGGCAAAGGCGGTTTCCAGGTTCTTTTCGGTCTGCGTTCCGGCATAGGGATTCTTTTTCGGTGTTTCCGGCTCTACCTTCACAAATTTTGAGGCGGGCTGCTTGCAGCGGGGGCAGATGAAATCCCCGGTGAGGGGGCCTTCGTGGATATAGCCGCATACGGTGCATTTCCAGGTTTCCATGGTTTGTTCCTCCTTCTTTTTCGGCTCGTTAAAAGAAATGGTATTCAGCAGAAATTGCGCGTCCTCCCGGGGAAAACCCGGAGTATCGGCGAATTGCTTCAGCAAGGATGTCAGCACTTCGTTCGCGTTTCCGCTCTGGGGCAGCATATAACCCGCTTCCCGGATCAGGTCCTCCGCCATGACGCGGTTGGATCTGGCAATCGCCTCCGCCAGCGTTCCCGGAAGACCGAAGGCCATCTGCTCCTGCTCCGTTTTTGAGGATACCAGCTGCCGCAGGGTGGCAATCACCTGTTCGGTTTTTTTCTGCTGGGGAGGGTATTCCCTCGGCACCAGGCTGATCGCCCCGGCGGGGCACGCCTCTGCGCATGCGCCGCAGCCAATGCACTTGTCCTTGTCGATCACGCTGTTTTCTGTGTCTGACGCGCCGGTAGAGCAAACATACAGGCACAGGCAGTCTTTTTCGCACAGGCGAATGGTTCTTACCGCGTATTTGTCGCCCATCTCGTCAGCCCCCGATCTTTTCAAATTTCCGGCCGGGCACTTTGCACACCGGGCAGCGTTCCGGCGGCGTGTCCCCGATGTACACAAAGCCGCAGATGGCGCATACCCATACGCCGGTGTTTTCCAGCATGGCGTCGCCTTCTGTTTTGTACCGGTTGAGCAAAGAAGACAGCATCCGCGTCACCTTTTCGCTCCACACGAGACTTCTCAGCGCGCCCCGATCCCGGTTTTCCTGGGCAGCGGCGCTGGCTGCGGGATAGCCTTCGCTCAAATCCCGGTTCACCTTTTCCAGCAGGGAATCGAACGCCGCGCTGTGGACCGGTTCCGCCTGTCCCTTGAGCCAGTCGGCCAAACGGGCAAAGGCAGCCGCCTGTTCAAGCAGATACTGCTTTTCGCAGCCCTTCGCCAGGTTGGAACATACCACACTCAGCTCCATGGCCGACAGGGGCCGCAGTTCATCAGGAAGCGAGGATAAGGAAGCGGCAGGCGCAGACTGCTGTGCGCCTTCGGGAAGGAAATCCGCTTTGCTTGCGCCGCAGAGTGGACACTTCCAGTCATTGGGAAGTGATTCCCAAGGGGGATTTTGGGCTTCGTCATACACATAGCCGCAGACTTGGCATACGTATCTCAGAGGAATACGCCTCCTTTCATGGGTCGGTCGTGCTTGCTGGGTGCGCCGTCCTTCGGCATGCGGGACAGATATAACTGACCTGTAAATCGTAGGACAGCAGTTCTTCGTCGGTCTGGGATTGGAGCAGCTTCGTCAGATCCTGGAAGCAGATGTCCGTGAGTTTTCCGCAGCGCCGGCAAACCAGATGATCATGGCGGATCATTTTGTCATACCGGTCCGGATGTCCTTCCACACATACTTTCCGGATGCGTCCTTCGCTGTGCAGCTGCGCCAGATTGTTGTATACCGTCGCCAGTGCCATCCGGTGTCCGCTGTCCCGCAGTGCCGCATGGATTTCCTCAGCAGTCATGTGCACGGAGGATTGGAGAACCGTTTCCAGGATCAGATCAGCGTTCTTATTCATTGGGTTCACCACTTAGAATTATTCTAATTCTTATTATATTAGTCCCCTGTCAGTAAGTCAACTGTAACTTGAGAAAGGTTTGCGATTTTCATAGGACCATTCCACCATCAATCGTCTTACGGTGCTGCCGGAATTCATCAATACTGGAATAAATCCCGCATCGCTTGATGAGAATGGCTTCTATGAATGCTATGTATCAGAACGTTTTTATCATCATTGATAAGGACTTGACTAATGCTTATTATGCGAACAATCTACTACCGACAACCTTAACAGAAAGGCGCTGGAAAGTGGCTTGAAATAAGCACTTCTCAGCGTTCTCCTCTTGATTAGAAGGTGGAGTTTGGAGGAGGATTGCTAATTATTCTGCAAATTCCGTCCGCTTCCGTTGGAAAAACCACTATTTTCAGCTTTCCGCATATACGGCGGACGGTAAGAAAAAACCACGCAAGGGTGAGCATACCTGAAAAATGGCGTCAGATAAGGTTTTCG